>JBBITW010000041.1:0-23011 GCA_037440525.1 Deltaproteobacteria bacterium | reverse complement strand
TGCTAAACTTTTAGAGGTATCCGCTCGAAGGCTTTTCCACCCCACCTCCCCAGTCCAAAAAATTGGTTTTAATAATTTTTCAGAGATCTCGAGGGGGATACTTGACAAATAAAAAAGAGTGATTATTTTTTATATATCAATAAGTTAAAATAATTAATAAAATCAATTAGTTAAATAATTTAATCCCTTTTCCAAAATATTGAGATTTAAATTTAAATAGGTCCCTAAAAAGGTAAATGAGATGAAGTGTTTTCGTTGTGATGGAACAATGAATTATGAGAAGTTTTATGGTCGTGAAGAGAGCTTCTGGGGTTGGAGGTGTCTCTATTGCGGTGAAATTCTTGATTCAGTTGTATTGAAGAATAGGCGCAGTTTAAAGAGAAGTGGAAAATAGAGGTAATTGATTTTTTGGCAATCCCAAGAAATGGATTTGAAAAAGGATGAGGAAGATGACAGACCCAGTGATTGAAAGGAGGTGGGATATCATGAAGAACCTTTTTTACACCATGGTATTCCAGATCCTGGTTGGCATCTGGCTCATGGTCTCTCCATTCGTTCTCGGATATAGAGAGGTCACGAGCATGACGACCAACAATATGATCTTCGGAGCCATCGTGCTCATCCTTGGCATAGGGGTAGCCTATTATCAAAAAACCTCAACCGGGATAGAGCATGCAGATAAGAAGATCGCCTAACTTCCATCTTCATCATTAAAACCTCTAATAAAATTTTAAGGGTCTGTAATTCCTTCCTCCTTTTTCAATTCCTCCTACAAAATTAAGATTTATTTTATTAATAATTTTCAATGAGATTTTCTTAAAGGATAGTTAGGAGGTGATTAATCAATATGGGAAAGATCAGAACAGGTATTATTGGTGTTGGTAATTGTGCAAGTTCTTTTGTGCAGGGCCGGTTTTATTATGATATGGACTCAGACATCCCGGGACTTATTACTAAGAATTTCGGAGGATACTGGGTCAATGATATCGAGTTTGTCTTCGCCTTAGATGTTGATGAAAGAAAGGTTGGAAAGGATTTATCTGAAGCGATATTTGCTGAACCTAACTGCACAACCATCTTTCAACCCAATATTCCATACCTCGATTGCCCTGTGGAGATGGGATTCATTATCGACAGTATCCCTCCCCATAATGAGCAATATCCAGATTCCGTCCGCTTTAAACCCCTCAAAAATATCTACTCAAATAAAGAAGAGGCAAAGAAGGCTATTGTTCGAATACTAAGGGAGAATAAGGTTGATGTAATAGTAAATTATCTTCCGGTAGGTAGCGAAGAGAATACATTTTTCTATGCAGAATGCTCGATTGAGGCAGGCTGTGCATTCGTCAATGCCATTCCTGTTTTTGTATCAAAGATTTATGGGGAGAGATTCCGTAAGGCAGGCCTTCCAATCCTTGGAGATGATATAAAATCTCAGGTTGGGGCTACAATCATTCACAGGGTATTGACAAAACTTTTCGAGGATAGGGGACAAAAAATAAAACGCTCATATCAACTCAATATTGGTGGGAATACCGATTTCCTGAACATGCTCGATCGTGAAAGATTAAAGAGTAAGAAAATAAGTAAGACACAATCAGTTCTCAGTCAGATGTCTGATCAGGAATTTAATAATCATAACATTTATGTAGGGCCAAGTGACTATGTCCCCTGGTTAAAGGATAATAAGATATGTTTCTTGAGAATAGAAGCAGAGCAATTTGGTGGTATACCAATGAATTTAGAGGTCAGGCTTTCTGTGGAGGATTCACCAAATTCTGCAGGTGTGGTCATGGATGCTGTTCGTGCGGCAAAGGTTGCACTTGATCGTGGGCTTTCTGGCCCAATTATAGAGGCAAGTGCATATCTTTTTAAATCTCCAGTTAAACAGTTTGAAGATACCGAGGCAAGGGAGATGTTAAAACGATTTGCTGAGCCCAGATTAAATATCATGGAAAGGGTGGACAAATTTTACGTAGCTTTTGAGAAACCTTTATCATTCGAGAAGCCACTGCGGGAAAAGGATTATGCTGGATCATGGGAAGTCTGATCAAAAAGGATTAAACATTTTTATACCCTTCGGTCAGACTCAGAATTAATGGAGTTATTATATGAAGATAGCAATGATGAGCGCATGGAATACAGATTCAGGTGTTTCAATACATGCTGAATTGTTAGGCCGCGAATGGATAAGGATGGGCCATCAGTTAAAAATCTTTACTTTCTTTAAATCCGATTTCCATGGGACAACAATCCTAAAGGAAGATGAGGACTATGTAGTAAGATGCTTTACCACATCGAGTCATTCTCACCCTTATCTTGATCCAAGGCCTATACTTTCCACTGATTACGAGGTATTTGTTGTTCAGGATCTCGGGATGCTTCCCATGGATGAACTTGCCAAGATATTTCACCACATTCGAAAGCGGGCAAACACAATCACAATAATTCACGATAGCAAACCCAATTCTAATTCGTCCTTTTATCAGTTCGATTGGGATCGGATTGTGTGTTTCGATAAAAGATATGAGGAATTTCTAAGAATTTATCATCCAGAAGATAGGATTCAAATCATTCCATTTCCTTGTCATCCCATTAAGAAGGGGAATCATGAGGAGGCAAGGAGAAAATTGGGGCTTCCATTAGAGAAGAAGATTGTTCTGATATTCGGTCAGAGGATAAAGGAACATCTTCATCTAATCCCAGCAATAAGGGATGTGAGTTCAAAGCTTTCGCTCCTCCTTCTTATTGTCTCACAAAAGGATATAGAGGATCTGGAGGGGATAAATGGACTTGATATCGAGATCAGGAGGCAGTGTCCTTCCATTGAATCTCTCTATGATTACCTACATGCATCAGATGTCTTAATTCTTCAGCGGGCTTCATGTGATGGTGTCGTAGTTTCAAGTTCAGCATTTCAATGTCTTGGTTCAGGATGTCCAATTCTTGCAAATGAGTCTCCTTTTTTTGAAACCCTCAAGGATGTTGTTGTGACATACTCCGATCTTATGGAATTCAAGGAATCGCTTCTTGATATATTGAATAAAGGGATTAGATACCATACCTCCCAAAAGGCCCTCGAAGAATTCATAAAGAGAAATTCTTCAGAGGTGATTGCAAAAAGGTATATAGAACTTTTTCAGACGCTAAAGGAGGAGCAGAGGGAGAAAGAATTCGATCAGGTCTCACGCATCATGAGGTTAATGGGATCGATCTCCCCTGATAATAAAATGGAAAAGATATCTATTCCATCTATAAATGAATTGGAAGAAAGGAGGCTTCGGCCCCAATAGTTCTTTTCTTGCCTCCTCGTAAAGGGGGTGAGAGAGATGATTTCATTCATATCAACATTTCCACCTGCAATGTGTGGAATTGGGACATATACAAAATACCTGACCAGTTTTATGCCCGAGGAGAGGTGGAATGTAATTACATTTAAACCTGATGAATTCTCCATCTTTAACGAAGATTTTATGATTGCTCAAGATCCAAGAATAGATTACTGGATCTCACTTGATAATCCTTCACTTCCTTCAGATTTAAAGGGGGATATCCTGTGGTTTCAACATTCCTTTGGGATGTGGGGAAGGGTAAATACACACTTTTTGAAGTTGATAGAGGAGGGAAAACTCAGAGGAAAGAAGGTAGGGTCGAGTTTCCACACAATCCATTTTCAGTCTGAAGAGACACAATGGGGTATGCAGGAAAAGGAGTTTGTTCTCCTCGGGGATGCATTGCCTCTTTTGGATTTTATTACAGTCTTTACTAACGGGGCACGCCAGGCTGTGATAAAGGCCTTCCCTCAACATAAAGAGAAGGTCATTCTCCTTAGACATGGTATCCATAATTATCCTAAGGTAAGTAAAGAATATGCAAGGGATAAACTCTTCAGCTACCTTTCTCAGTTTTCTAAGATTCCTGATTCTGAGAAGATAAATTTAAGAGGGATTGTGAAATCCCTCATCAATGGAGAGACTGTTTTGCTCGGAAATTATGGATTTATTACTCAAGATAAGGATCCCATCCAGCTCTATGAGATTGGGAGAAGGGTCAGGGAAAAGCTCCAAAAATACAGGGTTATTACACTTTTTGTGGGGAAGATTCAGGAGAGAAAGGATAAAAAAAGGGAGGTTTGCCTTCCAATCTTAGAGGCACTAAAATCTCTTCACGATGGTAAGGAAAACCTCTTTTATGAGGATTACCTGCCAGAGGACATCTTTCCTTTTGCCTTCAGGGCACTTGATGTAGCAGTATTCTGGTGCAGTAATGCCACCCAGTCAGGAAGAATGGCCCATGCACAGGGGGCAGGTGTCCCGATGGCTGGCCGAAGAATTGAGGGGATTGGAGAGACACTAAAGCTCTCAGGTCTTCCATCTGCCCGGACAATGGATGAACTCTCGGATAAGATAGTGGAAGTAATAAGAAACCCAGACCTCCAAAAGAAGATGGAGGAGATGAGCAATAGATTCGCAGATAGATTTTCCTTTTTTAATCAGGCAAAAAAACATCTACAGGTTGAAGAGGCAATTTTGAAGGGAATTAAACTCCCAATAATTGATGGAGAGGAAGAAGATGACATCTATACTCGAAAGGTTAGCTATAGGAGATTTACAGGACTTAGAGAATCCAGCCCATGGGGTGAATTCTATTCTAAATGTTGCTGAAGAGGTGGATGTTAATCCTCCAATTCTTAATTATCATAAGATACCATTAAAAGATGGTGTTCAAATCCCTCCGGAAAAGATGAAGGAGGCAATAGATTGGATTAGAAAACACATCTCTTCAGACAAGGTTCTTGTAGCCTGTCATTATGGAGTGGGAAGATCGGCATCCATCATCATAGGATATCTCTGCAGTTTTGGTTTTGGATATCATGAGGCACTTAATTTTGTATCTTCAAAAAGACCTGGGGTAAATCCAATTCCTGAACTGGAGAAGACTATAAAGGCAATTAATAATCATGGAGGGGATGGGAAATGCATATTGCAATGATGAGTGCATGGAATACAGATTCCGGGGTTGCAGTTCATGCAGAACCTATTGGCAAGGCGTGGATAGAGATGGGTCATAAGGTTACAATATTCAGCCATGTTCAATATGATTACCATGGTGAGGGTTTTACTGCCAAGGATGAGGACTATGTGATTCGCTGTATTGGAACACAGCGGACAAATTTCCTCGACCCCCGACCAATACTTACAACAAATTTTGATATCCTCGTTGTTCAGGACCTAAGAATGCTTCCAGTTGATAACCTTTCAAAGATATTCCCTCTCATCAGAAATCGAGCAAGGGTAGTACATGTTGTTCACGAAAATAGACTTCCCGAAGAGGCCTGGTTTTATCAATTTGTCTGGGATGGAGTTGTCTATTTCGATGAGAGGCAGGAATTCTTAAAAGATGTCTATCCAAATGCAAAACTTATCCCCTTTCCATGTTTCCCTATCAGGAGGGGAGATAAGATGGAGGCACGAAAGAGGCTTTCGTTACCACTTGAGAAAAAGATTATCTATGTGTTCTGCCACAGGGGATACGAACCATTTATAAGGGATTTGCCAAGAGAATTACATGGGCAGGCAGTCCTTCTATTTGTTATTCCTCCAAATTATCAGATGGTGGAGAGGGGAAGGATCCCTTCGTGGATGATTATTCGCGAAGAGAAGGTCCTCTCAAAAGAGAGGTTTGACGATTATCTGTTCGCTTCTGATGTTGTGATTCTTCATAAATTTCAGAGCCTCTATCTGGGTGTTGTATCATCAACAGCATTTCAGGCCCTCGGAGCAGGCTGTCCGCTCTTTGTCCCAGGGCTTTCAGATTATTTCAAACCACTTGAAAACGAGGTTGTTCACTACCATGATATCCAGGACCTTCACGAGCAATTGATAAGACTTTTATTGAAGAACAATGATAGGGAGAATTCATTGATCGATCTCGCAGATGGTTTCTGTTCCCTAAATTCACCACAGATCATTGGCAGACGTTTCATAGATTTCTTTGTGGAGCTCGGAAAACCTTATTATCGATCCCAATGAAGATGAAGAACTTTCCAATTAGAGGATTTAGAGATTATGAGCATAATCCCATCCTTAAACCTTCTGAGGGGTTTTATTCAAAGGGTATCTATAACCCATCTGTATGGAAGGAGGGGAAAAGGTTTTATATGTTCTTCAGAGCCGAAGCAGAGGATGGTTTAACAGGAAGGATTGGGATGGCCGAAAGTGAGGATGGGTTTCATTTTTTCTGTTATAAAGAACCCGTTCTGAGCCCTGAAGATGATTTTGATAGACTGGGATGTGAGGATCCGAGAATCGTTAAAATTGGAGATACCTATTACCTTACCTATGTGGGAAATAGCGGAAGATACAATGTATCAAACATCTGTATAGCAACTTCAAAAGACCTCATGAAATGGGAAAAGCTTGGCCCTGTCCTTAAACCAAAAGAAGGCTCATGGTGTGCTGGACAGATAAAGGCAGGGGTAATTGTTCCTGAAAGGATTGGCGAAAGATATGTGATGTATTTTATGGGGGAAGAGAGACCATGGAGGACTGCAATAGGTATTGCATATTCGGAGGATCTTATAAACTGGTATGAAGGGCTTGATAAACCATTAATTACCCCGAGACGAGGATACTTTGATAGTGAAGGGGTTGAACCAGGTCCAACACCACTGCTCATAGAGGATGGAATACTCCTGATTTACAATGGATGGTGTGAGGATTGTCTTTATAAACCGGGTGGAGTGCTATTTTCAAAGAAAGATCCAAAAAAGATTTTAAAAAGGACCAAAACTCCTCTCTTAACTCCTTCCCGTGACTATGGATCTGAGTTTGGAACAGGAAATCACTGTGTTGCCGAAGGATTTGTTAAAGAGGGCAGTCAATGGCTTCTATACTATGGTGCAGCTGATAGGGTCTGCTGTCTTGCTATCTACGAGGAGGAAATAAGATGATGCTTAAGAGGTTTCTTAAAAATCCTATTCTGAGACCGAAGAAACAGAATGATTGGGAATCAAAACTTGTATTCAATCCGGCAGCTGTATATGATAATGGCCTTTTCCATCTCCTCTATCGCGCAGTAGGAGAAGACAATATCTCAAGGATCGGCTACGCAGTAAGTGCCAATGGATATGAGTTCTTCAGATTTGATAAGCCTGTTTTTACACCAATGGGTATTATGGAGAGCAAGGGATGTGAGGATCCGAGGGTTGTCCTCCTTGAAGGAAGATTCTATATGACATATACAGCTTATTCACTCAAAGGGGTAAGGGTATCACTTGCATCAACAAAGAATTTCATTCAATGGGAAAGGTATGGAGTGATAATCCCTGATATGGAGAACAAGGATGCGGTTCTCTTTCCAGAGAAGATAAACGGAAGATATGTAATGCTCCACAGACCTATGGAGGCACCCCGAAGCATATGGATTGCCTACTCAGATGATCTTATCAGATGGGATAATTTCAGAAAGATAATTGAACCTGTTGCAGGTAAATGGGATGGGGTGGGTGTCGGATCTGCAAGTCCACCTGTAAGAACCGAGAAGGGTTGGCTATTAATCTATCATGGTATTGATAAGGATAGCGTCTATAGGCTTGGAGTCGTTCTTCTGGACCTGAATGATCCTTCAAGGGTGATCGGGAGACACCCTGATCCCATACTCGAACCTGAGGAGGATTATGAACTCCGTGGCGAAGTGAGAGAAGTCGTCTTTGGATGTGGTATCTGTGAAGTTGAGGATAAATACTTCATCTATTATGGTGCCGCAGATAAGGTGATATGTGGTGCAACTGTGGAGAAGATGGAACTGCTTGGTCTGTTTTAAGGAGGTGATGGAGATGAAGATCACAATGATGAGTCGATGGAACATACCATGCGGGGTATCGATTCATGCAGAGCTTGTTGGAAGGGCATGGGTTGAGATGGGACATGAGCTCAAGGTCTTAGCACCTGTTGAATGGGAAGATTACAAGAGCGATTTGGATGAACCATATGTAAAAAGATGTTATCGCCTTCCAAGGCCTGATAAGAAAGAGGACCATTTCTTTGACCCAGAGCCTTTTAAGGATTTAGATTGTGATGTCTTTGTTGTCCAGAACCTTGAGATCCTTCCAATGGAAGACCTCTTGAGGATTTATCCACAAATAAGAAAGAGATGTAAAACTATCTTTGTTGTTCACGAAGGAAAAGCACCAAAGGATGAAATATTTTATAAATTCGATTGGGATGCAATCGTCTGCTTTGATGGGAGGTATAAGAGATTCTTAGAAAAGATCTATCCTCGGGATAAGATTTTTATAATACCTTATCCATGTCACCCCATAATGCATGGCAATAAGATTGAGGCAAGAAAAAGACTCGGGCTTCCACTCGATAAGAAAATAGTTTTTAATTATGGAATAGGAGTTTATCGTCATCTTCACCTTCTTCCAACAATCAAGAGAGTAAATGAGGATTATCCGCTAATCCTTCTTACAATGACCCATATAGAAGACTGGTATGAACTTTTCGAGGCAGTGAGCTCCATATATCCATTTATTGATTTAAGAAAAGGGGATATTCCTATCAGGGATCTATATACATATCTTCATGCCTCTGATGCATTGCTTGTTCATAAGGATTCGGCTGAGGCTGTGGTTGTTCCCTCAACAGCATTTTTATGTCTCGGTTCGGGATGCCCGATTCTCGCATATGATACCAATTTCTTTGAGACCTTCGATAAGGAAGTCTTTAAATACAGTGAACTCGGGTCAGCCCTCAGAGAGGTATTTGAGGGAAGTGATAGGGTAAGATCAACCTTAAAGACGGCAGAGAAATTTGTGATGATGAATTCTTCTTCAATCATTGCAGAAAGATTTATAAGACTTTTTGAATCCATTGAAGATAAGCTCCTTTGGAGGGGTTATAGAGTCGAAAAGGGGATTGAGGGTTCCTTCCCTCCAATTTAAAAAATATGGATAAAAGCTTTTGTAATGAAGGAAAAATGAATATATACAAAAAGGGATTATCTGAAGAGATAAGGCCATGGGGCGGATTCCTTGTGCTTGATGATCAACCCACACATAAGGTCAAGAGGATATGGGTCAATCCAGGGCATCGTTTGAGCTATCAGAGACATCGTCTAAGAAGTGAACACTGGATGGTTGTTAGGGGAGAGGCAAAAGTTATACTGGATGGAAGAGAGGTCTACCTAAGAGAGGGAGATTATATTGATATACCTATTTTGTCACCCCATAGGATTGAGAATATAGGAAAGGAACCCCTCACATTTATAGAAATCCAGAGGGGTGATAGCTTTTCAGAGGACGATGTTATTCGCATTGAGGACGATTATGGCAGGGTGAAAATACCATTAGATGGAGAAAGAGATGAGGGGTGAATATATAAAAGGACTGAATTACTGGCCTGCAGATTCAGGGATAAACTGGTGGCACCGTTTTGAAAGTGGTGTTTTGGAAGATGATTTTTCAAGGATCAGTGAGACAAATCTCAATGTAGTTAGGATCTTTCTCCTCTGGGAGGATTTTCAACCCCTGCCCCGAAAGGTCTCAACAGAGAGGATCGATCATCTTGTTACTGTACTGGAGATTGCCAACAAAAATGGGCTTAAAATACTGCCTACCTTCTTCACAGGCCATATGAGCGGGGTCAATTTTCTTCCTCCCTGGATGCTCGATTTTGGAGAAAATAATTCCCGCTTCCCCATAATCTCGGAAGGTCGAAAGAAAAAGAACAGGATTAAGAATTTTTACAAAGATAGAGAGGTTATGGAGTCTCAGAAAATTCTTATAAGGGAGATATCCAGTGCACTCAAAGGGCATCCATCCCTATGGGCATGGGATCTTGGAAACGAACCCTCCAATCTAATAATTCCAGATTCACGGGAAGATGCCCTTATATGGCTGGAGGAGATGGTATCAGAACTAAAGAGAATGGATGAATCCATCCCCGTAACCCTCGGACTTCATCAGGAGGACTTAGAAGAGGATCGAAAGATGGGGCCGAATGAGGTCGCAAGATTCTGCGACTTTTTATCAATACATACCTATTCTATCTATTCAAAATATTCTGAATCTCCGCTTGATGAAGATGTTGTTCCCTTCTTAGGCCTTCTTACTCGATGGCTTGGTTCTAAAGATGTTTTGATCGAGGAGGTGGGGATTCCATCTTCAGAAAAATTCAATTATGAAAAGGTAATTTCAGAGGAGATGGCATTTGATTATTATGAGCGACTCTTAAAGAAACTCGATCGCTATCCTTTCATTGGAATACTTTTCTGGTGTTATGGAGATTATAAAAAATCCCTTTGGGATTTTCCTCCCCTCGATGAAAATGAACATGAAAGATTTTTTGGACTCTTTCATGAAGATAACACTCAAAAGCCCTATGTTTCGCTTATAAAGGATTTTCAAAAAAAGGAAAGCAAGGGGCTATCATCATACGATTGGATTGATATCGAACCAGAAGAATATTTTAGAGCCCCATTGACAAATCTCAAGAGACTATATCGCAGGTTTAAGGAAGAACAGGGATGAAAGATGGATAATGTGGAATTGCTTGAAGAGAAAAAAGAGCTCTCCACCCAGATAATGCTTAAAGAGGAGATCCCATTGATACTTGAGCTACAGGGTAAGGAGAGGATGGAGAGAATTTTAAATTCTCACAATCCAATGCTCCTTTTCCAATCTCTCTCTGAGGGGGATGCATATATCACTATAAAGGAGATTGGTGAAAATGATGCTCTGGCCTTACTATCATTGATGTCTCCAGAACAGTATCAATACCTCCTTGATCTGGAACTCTGGAGAGGATATGAATTTAGTCCTGAAAGGGTTGAACACTGGCTTCCCATCTTACTCTCATGTGATGAAGAGGCAATAGAGAGATGGCTTCGATCCATAGACCTTGATACACTCCTTCTAATCCTGAAGAAGAACATCCGTATCCATATCAAAGATAATGATGAATCCCTTAATATTCAGAAATTTTTTACAGTTGATGGAGTCTACTATATCGAAATATTAAAACCTTCTCTTCAGAACCATATAGAGCAATTACTGAGATGGTTGGCCCAACTGAATCTTAATCTCTATTGGAATTTACTTGATCAAGTAGCAATTGAGATAGAAGCGGAATTGGAAGAGAGAGCTCTTCACTTTAGGGAGGCAAGGCTTGAAGATAAAGGGTTCCCAAAAATGGAAGAGGCATTATCCCTCTATCAATATATGGATCCAAAAAGGTTAAGGGAGTTAATTGAAAAAAAAGAGATCAATCTTCTGGATATAGATGAGGAGATTAAACCTTCCTTCTATCCATTGATATACAAAGATAAGGAGATGTTTTTTTCCGTTTGCTTAAAGGAGCTGGATGATAAAAAATTAATAGACCGCATAAAGAGAGAGCTTGCATATATGGCAAATCAGGCTCTGGTTGCAGATCGACCAGAATCGATTGATCTTGAGACGATTAAAAGGGGTTTACAAAAGGTAGGAGGTTATCTCAGCATAGGCCTTGAACTTCTCTCAGAAGGAGATATAAAGAAGGCACTGTCGTATATGAGTAAGATTCCCCTAAAATATATCTTTCAATTGGGGTTTGGTGCCTCACTCGAATTGAAATGGAAAGCTGAAAGGATATGGAAGAAGGGGTGGTTTTCGCAAAGGGGAGTGCCTCTATCCTTTTTAGGTTATCCAAGTGATGAGAGAATAAGAGGATTGTTATCGAAGAAGCCACTATTTTTTGAGGAATTCCCAGAGGGTGGTTTTCGGGAATTTAAAAGACTTGAAGAGATACGTTTTATGCAGAGGGAACTCGATAGGATTGAATTGATCGGAAAGATACTCTCTTCGCTTCCTCATTTCTCCTATTCAGAAGGACTCAGGTGGGAGATGGTGATTTTAAATGCCTTTCTACAGGAGCAGATTATGCCTTTCAATAAAGATCGTCCAATCTCAATTGATGAGATATTAAACTGTATAATAGAATTTCGGAGAGGTGGAAAGGATCCCATACCTTATCTAAGAGATTGGATAAAAGAGAAGGTTAATTTCTCAGATAATGAGGAGGCATTAATAGATGAAATAGTGGGTCTTATAAAAGAAGAGATCCGATTTAATTAGCTCAGGACCTTTAGAGGTTTAAGAGGAAGTAATCCAAGTTATGAGAAATATCAAGGATGAAAGGAAGTCACCTTCTTTTAATCCAGCCATAAAGAATTTCTTAAACAGGATTATCCCGGGCCAAAGGGTAAGACTTCGAGAAGGGGCATACAGGCATATAAGAGAGAGGGAATGGATATTTAATAGAATTGAGGATAATAAGATTTACCTTCTCCATGATAGCAGGGCTTATGGTATTTTAGTTGAGGCTGAAGACATTGATTGGGGTAAATATAATATGAGATTTCAAGAAAAGGATGAAAACAATTTTAACAATTATGAATTTCTTAGAAAGGAGGATAATCATGGAAGAGGTAAAAAGCGATCTCCCACTCCCGAGCTGGCAGGCCTATGTAACAACAATTAAATGTGATATCATTGATGATTATGTTTCTCTTATGGTGAAAAAGGATTGGTCATCCAAATGCACCTGGTACAATGAATACAAGGAGCCAATATCCGATGATAAAAGGAGGCCAAAACCTGATAAAAAAACGAGGAGAAAGATTGAGCTATGTAAGGGGCCAATGTGTAATTATTTGACAGAATGTCGGGATAGGTTGATGAAAGAAGAGCAGGATTTAATGGGTGCTTCTTGACAAATACAGGTAGATTGATTATTTATTAGGTATTCAAATCCTCTTAATAATTAAAATTTGTTAAAATTAAGGATCAAAAAATTTTTTAATCACTTCGATTTAACAGATTGAAGAGAGAATTAGAATTTTTGTCCATGATTAAAAAAAATTTAGGAGGTGGATTTAATGGAAAAGGTGACACAAAGATTTGTTTTTATCTCTCTTATTATCTTCCTACTGTTAATTCCCTCATTGCCCATTCTTGGCCAGGAAAAGAAGGGTGAGGAAGAGAAGAAACCCGATCGACTAATTGAGATGGCAGCAGAGTATCCAGTAGTTGTTGTTGCTCCCAAAGAAGAGGTGAGCATGGATATAATCTTTCACAACAGAGGGAAGTCAAACGAAGATGTAGAGGTCTGGATTGATTCAATGCCAAAGAACTGGAAGTCTAAGATTAAGACATATAAATTTACTGTTATGGGTGCACATGTCCCATCAGGCCAGGATAAGACACTTACCTTTGAAGCAACTCCTGATGATAAGGTCAAGCCTGGAAGCTATGAATTTAAGATCAAGGCAAAGACACCTGACGGTAAGTTTAACATGGCTCAGACCATTTTGGTAAAGGTTGAGGAGAAGGAGAAAGGGGTAAAGGAGGCAAAAGGAGTTAAACTTACAACCTCATATCCTGTTTTACGTGGCCCCTCTGATGCAAAGTTCGAATTTTCAATAGAGACTGAAAGCAAGTTGGATAAGGATGCTGTTTTTGATCTATCTGCCGTGGCCCCTGATGGCTGGACGGTAAATTTTAAGCCACGCTATGAAGATAAATATTTCTCAAGTATAAGATTAAAGGCAAATCAGAGCGAGACAGTGGCTGTTGAAGTTAAGCCAGCCCCACTGGCGAAGGCTGGTGAATATCCCATTAATGTCAGGGTGAGTTCAGGTGATGCGAGGGCAGAGGCAAAACTTACTGTCATCATAACAGGAAGTTATGCCCTGGAGTTGGGCACAGCAACAGGCCTTCTTTCACTCGAAGCGAAACAGGGAAAGCCTGCTAATGTTGCCTTTTACATCAAGAATACAGGTACTGCCCCGAATCAAAATATTAAGTTTTTATCTTTCAAACCAGAGAATTGGAAGGTTGAATTCAAACCAGATAAGATTCCATCCATTGAGCCTGGTGATTTAAAACAGGTTGAATTGATAATCACCCCTTATGAAGAGGCGCTTGTGGGAGACTATTCAGTAGGTGTTGAGGTAGAGGGGGAGAAGGTAAAGAAGAATCTCGAATTCAGGGTTTCTGTTCAGCCATCCACCTCCTGGGGATGGATTGGTATAGGTATTATAGTTGGAGTTGTTGTGGGACTCACAGGGTTATTCCGTTACTTAGGGAGACGCTAAGATGGATAGCCAGATAATCATTGAAACGGAGAATCTAACAAAGATATACAACAAGCAGGTGGCAGTGGATAACCTTTCTTTTAAAGTAATGGAAGGGGAAGTATTCGGATTTCTTGGGCCAAATGGTGCAGGAAAAACGACTACTCTTCTCATGCTTCTTGGTTTAACAGAGCCAACAGGAGGTAAGGCGAGGGTTCTGGGTGTAGATCCTACTCGAGAGCCCATAAAGGTTAAGGGAATGATTGGCTATATGCCAGAAAATATGGGATTCTATGGTGATCTTGATGCCATCCAGACCCTTAGTTTCGTTGCAGAGCTAAATGGCCTTCCAAAGGATGTGGCAGAAAAGCGGATAGAGAGGGCTCTAAATATAGTTGGCCTTTCTGATGAGGTGAAAAAGAAGGTTGGTGCCTATTCAAGGGGAATGAGACAACGCCTTGGTATTGCAGAGCTTCTCATCAAGGAACCAAAGGTTGCCTTCCTTGATGAACCAACACTTGGATTGGACCCAGATGCAACCAACTGGATGATGGATCTTATTAAAAGGCTTAGCGAAGAGAGAAGGATGACTGTAGTTCTCTCTTCTCATCTCTTACACCTCGTTCAGAGAATCTGCAACAGGGTAGGAATCATGATAAAAGGGAAGATGGTTGCCCAGGGTCCAATGGAACAGTTGGCAAAGGAGAAGCTGGGGATAGGGAGCGAAAGATATACACTCGAGGAGATTTATATGAAATACTTTAAGGAGGCATAGCCATGCATGGTTTGATGGCAATTGTAAAAAAGGAACTTGCGGATCATTTCAGCAGTTATCGGTTTATCATACTATTTGCATTGATAACCATGGTCAGCCTTATCATTGCTTATATGGTAGGCTTAAATATAAGACAGGAGCTTTCGGGGATAACAAAACCTCAATATGTATTTCTAATGTTATTTACTTCAAGAGGTGCCCTTTTCTCTCTTGTTCAGTTTATCTCCTTCTTTGGACCCCTTATCGGTCTCGTCCTCGGATTCGATATGATAAATAGAGAGAAGAACGAAGGAACCCTCAGCAGGTTACTATCTCAACCCATCTTTCGGGACTCCGTAATTAATGGGAAGTTTTTAGCAGGTGTAATAACGATCTCCATCATGATGGCCTCCATTATCCTTATGATTACAGGGCTTGGCCTGAAAATGGTAGGTGTGGTTCCTGGTTTAAGTGAGGTCTGGAGGATTGCTATCTATTTAATCATAAGCATCATCTATGTCTCCTTCTGGCTTGGAGTGGCTATTCTATTCTCAATCCTCTTCCGTAGCATTGCAACATCTGCACTTGCTTCGGTTGCTGCATGGATATTCTTCTCCTTTTTTGTTCCACTTGGTGCAAGTATCATAGCAGATTCAATTGTCCCTGATGTGGCTTCTTCAAACCCTGAGGCCATTGTAAGACATGCAAGGGTTCAAAAGGCCCTTTCCCTCATCTCCCCCATGCATCTTTATACGGATTCAACAGGGACTATTATCGATCCAACGAGAAAGACAACTAAGACTGTAGTTTTAATGGGCCCCTTAGAAAAGTTATCTCAACAGCGTTTCTCCGGCCCGCTTGGACTGCGACAGAGCATTATGGTTGTGCTACCATATATCATATTTCTAATAGCGATTACTGCCATTTGTTTTGGGATTTCTTATAGTGTATTTATGAGACAGGAAATCCGTTCTCTATAAAATTTTTTCCTTTTAAGAATCCTCTTTCAAAAATCTTTAGATTAATTTCCTGAAATCTTTTTGGGGTAACCTTTTCGATAGCCTTTCTCAATTTTTCATAAGGGAAGGGAAATCTCGGGTGGGCTGTTGCAAAACCAATAAGTGCAATATTTGTTGATTGAACCATTCCCATCTCTTTTGCCAACTGGTCTGCAGGAAATATATGGATTTCAATCCCCTTTTCTTCTAAATAATTCTTAATCACCGAATTCATATATTTAGGATCTGAGGCATTAATAAAACACAGCCCCGCAGCGTGTCTATCAGTAGATGGCCTCAGGTAATGGAGGGTCTTGTAAGCCTCATTCTTTTCAAGGGAGAGGAGTATGTCAGCATCTCCCTTTTTTACGAGGGGGCTATGGAATTCTCCAATCTTTAAATGGGTCATTACAGATCCTCCCCTCTGGCTCATACCATGGTCCTCTGAGCCAATAATTGGATAACCTTCATCAAGGGCATAGGCAGCAAAAATCCGAGTAATTAAAAGGATTCCCTGCCCTCCTACACCGGAGATGATCATTTGGACTCGCATAGCCTACCTATTCACAAACCATTTACAGGATATATTGCTCCCTGGGCACAAACCTCGAGGCAGAGGCCACAATCTACACAAGTTATCCTATCAATCCGAACACGGCCATCCTCTCCCATTATCATTGAGGGACATTCAAACCTCTTAATGCAATATCCACAACCAATGCAGGCACCGATCTTTGGCATCTCAATCGCTGATTTGGGGCATTCCTGAGCACAGATGCGACAGCCTGTGCATTTCTTATAGTCGATAAAATAACCATCTTCTTTTTTAGAAATCGCCCCTTCAGGACATTGAATCATACAGATTCCACATTCACTACAGATCTCTTTATTATAGAGAGGCAAAAATGATTTATCCACATTTTTACCTTCTGTGGGCGGGGCATGGTGAATATCCACTTTAATCGGTTTTAATTTAAGCTGTTCCTTCTGATGGATAATACAGGGGTAACGTGCGATCAAGACAGCCATTCCACCATCCTTTCTTTTTGTATACCCATAGGCCCTTCTAAGTTCTCTTATCATTTCCTTGATATTATATGGATTGACCACACGAATATATTTTACACCACATCCCTTTACTAATTCTTCGATTGAGAGTGCCCTGCCGGGGTGTCCATCTGCGGTCTTTCCTGATTCAGGAGTAGGTTGAAATCCTGTCATCGCTACAACAGAATTATCAAGTATTACAACTATAAACTTTGCCCCGTTGTAAACTGCATTTAAAAGTCCCTGTGAACCAGAATGGTAGAATGTTGAATCACCAATGGTGGCTACTATCGGAACCTCTTGACCATCCTGGTGATAAGCCTGATAAAGTCCACTGGCAAATGTGATAGAAGCACCCATATCATGGCAGGTATCCACTGCCTCCATATTCATTCCCAGTGTATAACAGCCGATATCGCTCGGTAATATTCCATTTGGAAATGCCTTTTTGATGGCATAAAAAGAGGCCCGATGAGGACACCCTGAACAGAGGGTGGGGCGTCGAATAGGTAGGCCAAGCTGGGAGACAAGATTTTCAATATGGACCGTAGATATTGGTTTCTCTACATGAATTGATGACCTTTCAAATAGATTAGATATCACATGTGAAATTACTTCAGGAAGCATCTCCCCTTCATTGGGGATTGAGCCATCCAGACGCCCAAAGATTTTTGATTTATCCCTGATCTGAAGTTCTATTACAGGTTCAGTCTCTTCAAGTATCAGGATATTCTCACATCTCTTTGTAAATGATTCAACTTTCTTATAAGGAAGGGGAAAGGGAGTCCCAATCTTGAGGATGGGTATCTCTTCCTGTAGACCAATTTCTTGTAGAATGTCTTTCGAAATGGCATAACCAATTCCAGAAGCAATGATTCCTAAGGGTGCCCCTTTTCGATCATTCTCAACAAAATTGAGAGTATCCATAGAATCAAACTCTTGAGCAATCTTTTTTAGCTTTAGATTGAGTTCCCTGTGAAGAATGAAACGATACCTCGGTGTCGCACTCCATCGCTGTGGATCATGGGGAAAATCAGCCTTTCTCTCAATTTTCGGGATAGGATTGAAGGTTATACTCTGCTGGGCATGAGAGACCCTCAAAACTGGGCGAAGAACCACAGGTATCCTGTATTTTTCAGAGAGTTCGAAGGCGATGGGTAGCATCTTCTGGGCCTCTTTTGGATTTGCTGGATCAAAGACAGGAACCTTAGCAAACATCGCAAGAAAGCGAGAATCCTGTTCTGTCTGGGATGAAAATGGCCCTGGATCATCGCAGCTTATTATTACAAACCCACCAATTGTTCCAATATATGCGGCACTCATCAGGGGATCTGTGGCCACATTGAGCCCCACCTGCTTCATTGCCACTGCTGAGCGCTTTCCTGTGTAGGAGGCTACAAGTGCGTTCTCAAAAGCCACCTTCTCATTTATAGACCATTCCACATAGATGGTGAGATTGTTCTCCTCTTTGAAACGCACCACCGCAGGAAGAATCTCTGAACTTGGTGTTCCAGGGTAGGCGGCAAAGAACTGGCAGCCACTCTCCACAATCCCCCTCGCAATGGCTTCGTTTCCAAGTAATACCCTTATCTCTTTATCCAACACTGTTGCCTCATTGATATTTGAAATTGATCTATCGCGGTCTTTTTAAATCTTATACCTAACCCTTGGTGGTACCCCCTTGATCTCCCTCCTTCAATCTCTTTGCCTTCTCTATAATTTCAAGAATTGTTTCCATTCTCGACTTTGTCGGAGGGGCAAGGCAACGCTGTATCTGATCGATTGAATAGTTCTCTTTCAAAAACCTTTCTATCTCAATTCTGAATTCCCAGCAGATTATGATCCTCCGACACGGAAGGTCATCATTTACTATTCGGCAATATCTAAATGGAACTTCACCACCTAATTGAGGACAACGAATGATGATTTCATCATATTCTTCTATCATTTTATTATATTATAACAGGATAAAATAGAAATCCTACGGATCTTTTGATCCGTAGGATTTTAAACCGATTAGATTGGTTGCCCCCTTCTTAATTTTGGAGGTTTTGGAAGGCCTTCAATAACCTTAAGGGATTTCTTCATCTCCTCCTCAGGCAGTGGATAGTCAATCAGCTTTCCACTGAAATAGGAGTCGTAGCCTCCAAGATCCATCAGGCCATGGCCACTCCAGTTAAGAAGAATAACCTTCTCCCTACCCTCCTCCTTTGCCCTTTTTGCTTCTTCAATGACACAGGCAATAGCATGACTTGTCTCCGGGGCTGGGATTGCCCCTTCTGTCCTTGCCCACTGGACAGCCGCCGCAAAGCATTCCAATTGATTATAGGCCCTCGGTTCTATTAACCCTTCGTTGATCAATTGACTGAGCAGTGGTGCAATCCCGTGATAGCGTAGACCTCCTGCATGAATTGGTGGAGGTATAAAGGCATGACCAAGGCTATGCATGGGGATAAGAGGGGTCATCCTCGCAGTATCCCCGTGGTCATATGTAAATGGAGCCCTCGTCATGGTTGGGCAGGATGTAGGTTCAGCAGGGATGATTGTAATTTCAGCTCCATTTATCTTATCCAATACAAATGGAAAGGCAAGTCCTGCAAAGTTGCTTCCCCCTCCTGCACACCCGGTGACCACATCAACCTTCTTTTCACCAAATTTCTCGAGCTGTTTCTTTGCTTCAAGACCTACAATGGTCTGATGCATTAAGACATGGTTCAACACGCTTCCAAGTGAGTATCTTGTGTCTTTGGAGGTAACAGCATCCTCAATGGCCTCGCTTATAGCAATTCCAAGGCTTCCTGGAGAATCAGGATTTTCTTCAAGGATCTTTCTCCCTGCGTTTGTATCCTTGCTCGGACTTGGAACACAGTTTGCTCCCCATGTGTTCATCATAACCCGGCGGTATGGTTTCTGGTCAAAGCTTATTCGAACCATATATATCTTACACTCGAGACCGAAGAGACATGTGGCGAATGCGAGTGCACTTCCCCATTGACCTGCTCCGGTTTCAGTTGTCATCCTTTTAATCCCGAAGACTTTGTTGTAATAGGCCTGTGGAACGGCTGTATTGGGTTTATGGCTTCCTGGAGGACTAACCCCTTCATTCTTATAATAGATTCTTGCCGGTGTCCCAAGTGCCCTTTCAAGGGCATATGCTCGATGAAGGGGGGTTGGTCTCCAGAGGAGATATTTCTCCATCACCTCTTGAGGGATGTCTGTCCATCGCTTTGTACTTACCTCCTGCTCTATCAGGTTCATAGGAAATACTGGAGCCAGATCCTCGGGACCTATGGGCTTTCCTGTTGCAGGGTTAAGTGGTGGTTGAAGAGGGGTTGGAAGATCGGCCTGAATATTATACCATTGTTTTGGAATCTCATCTTCTCTAAGAAAAATTTTTACCTCATTCATAGTATTCCTCCTTAGAAATTGTTAGAAAAAAACGATCAAAGTTTTAGTAAAAAAGATTATCTTTTAATTGAAATGGATTATCCCCACCTCCTTTATTAAAGATTTCCCCCCCAGATTAATTTTCCAAATAACAATAAATCCGAAAATTGTCAAGAGAAATGCTCGAGAGCTGAAAAATTATTTAATTAACCCCTCCATACCTCCCCTTAAAGAGACTGTATCGCAATAAGGTGTATGCTATGTCTGTCATTCCGAGTGGGACCTTTCAAAACTCGAAGCCCTCTTCAAAGAAATCGCAATAAGGTGTATGCCATGTTTCTCATTCCGAGTCTCCTTTTTCTGTCATTCCGAGCTTCATTTTTCTGTCATTCCGAGCGAAGCGAGGAACCTTAGGAAAGATTTCTCGGCTAACGCCTCGAAATGACAGCAGAGTGGTGTCATTCCGAGCGAAGCGAGGAATCTATATAATTCAAACCTTTATAAAACATAGATTCTTCGGCTAAAGCCTCAGAATTACATTACGACACAGTCTTAAAATAAGTTTTTAAGAGAAGCCCGAATTTCTTTTTGACACGAATTAATTGGACTTTTCATGATTTGCCAGCATTTTACAACTATTTGAAATTATTAAACTTTTTTGAATTTTTTCCTTGACAATCAAGAATATAATCAATTATAATGGAATTGTTTTCAAAAATATATTTTCAAGGGGAGGTTTCTAAAATTAGAAGAATAATAATCGCTTTAGTGTTTCTATTTATTGCTTTTGAGAGCTCTTTCGCAGGGACGATTGGAATTAGCTTCAATGGAGGCCCCCAAGGGTCTTTCAGTATAGACTATGGCTCAAATTTTATAAGTACATATGCAGGTAGTTTCACAATCACTGTTATAGACGATACAAACCTTAACCCTCTGATAGAAGATCAGAGTTACGAAGCATATTGTGTTGACCTAAACCATTACTTTAAATCTTCTATCGGTGCCTATACAGATAATTTGGGAGATTGGAGCGAAAGCGGGTGGCCTAAATATAGTGATGCAGGTAAGGTAGCAGCGTACTTGCTAAATCAATTTGCTGCAAGTGCAGATACACAAACCGAAAAGGCAGGTCTTTCGCTGGCAATATGGGAAGTCCTTTATGAGGATGACCAGACCTATAATCTCTCAAGCGGCCGTGCGCGATTCAATTGGGGTAGTTCATACATAGACGCAGCCAATTATTATCTCAACCTTGCAACGAGCAAGAGTGACGCCATCTGGGTTGTCACTTCGAATCCGGATTCTAAACATACGCAGGATTTCGGGATTCCAATCCCTGAACCTTCTACAATGCTTTTGATAGGTTCAGGACTTTTGGGTTTTTTAGGGTTTAGGAGGAGATTTAAAATAAAATAATCTTCTATAGTAATCGAATAAAAGGCAGGGTCAGAAATGGCTCTGCCTTTTTTTATATAAATTCCTTCTGAAGAAATAAATTTCTAATATTCTTATTTCTAATCTCTGGTGGTTAAACTTTATTCGACGGAGGCCTAAGTCCTGTGCTATACTTCAAATATATTGTAATGCAGTTTTTAGAAAATCTGGGAGGAGGCTTTGAATGCCAAGAAGACCTTTGATTTTTATATTCCCTCTTATTTTTGCCTTAATATTTCTCATAGGCTGTCCGAAGAGACCTCCTGAGATCACCCAGATTGAAAAACCACCTTTGGTCAACCCGATGGAGAAGCTTTTTGAGGCCTTCTCTCCCTTGGACTCCCTTCAAGCAAGGGTTTCAATACGTATCGAAACCATAAAAAGTGGTGACGAGATGAATTTTTTGCTAAATGGA
This sequence comes from Deltaproteobacteria bacterium, assembly GCA_037440525.1. Taxonomy (GTDB): domain Bacteria; phylum Desulfobacterota; class BSN033; order BSN033; family UBA1163; genus JBBITW01. Next base: position 858 of record JBBITW010000041.1, on the reverse strand, counting down.
TTTCTCATCTATCAAAAGCCAGAAAGGATTCGACTCATTGGCTATCATCCCCTCGGGATGGGGATATTCGATGCTGTCTATCAAAATGGTCAATTCTTTCTGCTCATCCCTTTCCAGAAGAGGGCATATACAGGAGAGTTATCCCAGTTTAATGATATCATCGAGAATGCAGGGGAGATCAGGATCTCAACAGAGATGAGGGAGGGAGGCGATGCTCCAGAAACTATTCAGATCGAGGTTTTGGAGAAGGAGGTTCGATTGGAGCTCAGATTAAAGGAGGTTTCCATCAACCCTATCCTCAGCGAAGAGTCTTTCAGATGGATTATTCCTGAAGGAGTTGAGGTCAGGCCAATAGCAAAACTCTTAAAAGGAAAGAAATCAAGATAAAGATCCCTTAGAATTATAAAAGGGTAAGTTTTTATAATATAACAATTCAGGCATCTTAATTTTAAATATCTATTTTGGGGTCAAATCTTTATTTTTGACATAGATGAGGAAGAGAAATTCCCATGAAGTTAGTCTTGAAGCAAAATAGAATTAAACTCAAAAGTAAATATTTGACCATAAATTCCAAAAATTACAATTTCTAATCATAACCTTTTATGCTGACTGAATTTTTCAGTCAGAAGGAATATAAATTCTTCACCCATCATCTCTTTCTGAATCACATCAAAGGGTTTTTTGCAGGAGGAAATCAGATATAGACCAGATCACTCCATCCTTAGATATTGACTGCACTTTTCAAAGAACAATGGGGGCGGTTCTATTTATTGGCAATGAAATCTTTTTTAAGTGTTGAAAGAAATAATTTAGGAACTGTAATGAAAAATAGAACCATCCCCTTTTTCCCCTCAGTAT
>JBBITW010000040.1:0-23652 GCA_037440525.1 Deltaproteobacteria bacterium | reverse complement strand
TTTAAATCGTCCGCTTGATAAGATTTTCGAGGATATTCCTGCCAGATATTTTAACATAACCCCATTTAAGTGAGGGGTTAACCCTTTAAAATGGGTGAAAAATATCCTCTTGCAGGATGGGATAGGGCTTTTTAGGATTTAGATTTTACATAATCTCTTAATAAAATCGAGGTAGTGATGGAGGAGGTAGTATTCTTCCATCAGGGAAGGAGATGGAGAATTTCGGGAAATCTCTTGCTCTGATATTCGATTTAAACATTCAAGGGCATTTTCAGTTAGATTTAGAATCAATCCTTTAAAACGAACGAGAGGTTCAAGCCTGGGGGAAACCTCTTTTTCTTCTTTCTTAACAGGTTTGACGAGTTTTAAGAACCTGCTTTCTTCCATATTTTAAAAGCCTCTCAATATGCATAAATCTTACCATAGGGTCTTAAGTGTGTTGGCAGAAGTTTTATAAACCTGTTCTTTATAATCTCATCTAACCGTAAATTGAAATCCTTACAATATTCTTCAAGATAGGTCTTCAATCTTATTTCATCCTTTTCATCAATTGGTAGAATTGAGACCTCTTTTCCAATATTAAATGGATCCACATCGCCACGGATATACATTACTCCTCCATGCATTCCTGTCCCTATATAGTTACCCGCAGGTGGCATTCCATCCCTTTCCAATCCAAGAAGTATAATCACGCCTCCTGCCTGATACTCACCCAGAAAATCCCTTGCTGTTCCTCCAATTATTATTACTGGAATATGATTTTTAAATGCCTTCATATGGATACCAACACGATATCCAGCATCTCCTCGGATGAATAGTTTTCCACCTCTCATGCCGTATCCCAGGACATCACCAGCATGGCCATTTACTATGATTTTTCCAGAATTCATTGTATTTGCGACTCCATCCTGGGCATTTGAGTTAATAATAATGGTGGGACCATCCATGAAGGCTCCGAGATCATTTCCAGGGACCCCATCTACAAAGATCTTTATATTTCCCCGGATTCCATCACCTATATAGCGTTGGCCATTCACATTGCGAAGCAATATCTCCCTCGCTCCCTTTCTTATAGCTTCTCGTATCTTTTCATTCAGCTCGCGGTAATGAAGATTTTTTGAATCAATCTCTATCCTTTTCATCTTAGGTTAAAAATCCTCTCCTTCCTCAAATCCTTTGGAAGGGATATGAAGCCAAATGAGTCATTTCTTAGCTCATTTTTAAATCCTTTTACTTTTATGCCATCCCGTATCAAACCTGTGATAATCCCCGAACGATCAATATTTCCTAAAAAGAGCGCACCTTTGATAAAATTATCCCTTAAAATAATTTTCTTGTAGGAATTTGATCTCCGATCAAATCTTTTAATAACTTCATAGCCATCTTGAGAGGGAGGTGTGATAAGACCTATTGAGATTGTAGGGATATTTGCAACTTCAATGGAGTTCATCATAAAACCCCCTCCATAGAGATAATTTTCATTGCCTGCAATCTGGTTTCCAGCCACCTTTCCCTGTGAGTAAGCGTTGGGCCATATGGGGATTGTTCGATAATTTCCAAGAACCTTATCGTAAGTGACAGTAACATCACCTGAAGCATAGACATCTTTTATATTTGTCTCCATTCTTTCATTGACAATGATTCCCTTCTCTATATTTAGAGGGCTCCCTCTGAATGGTTCGATATTGGGAACAACACCTATTGCAACAATTACCAAATCCACATCCATCATTTTTCCATCCGCAAGGCTTATTGATTCAACATGGCCATCTCCAAGAATCTCTTTTACTGTATTGGAAGTAATAATATTAACACCCTCTCTTTTTAAAGCCCTTTCGAGAATAGAAGAAGCGGTTTCATCCATTGTAAGGCTTAATATATGTTCTGCAAGCTCAACAATGGTAATATCGATGCCTCTCTTTTTTAATGCCTCTGCGGCTTTGATTCCAATAAGCCCTCCACCAATCACCAAAGCCCTTTTAGTATGTTTCAAATAGGATGATATTTTCTTAACATCGTCCAGTTTAGTAAATGTAAAAACACCCTCTTTATGGATTCCTTCTATTTTTGGAATGAAGGGAATTCCTCCTGTGGCAATCAAAAGACGATCATAGGGGATATTTTCACCATCTTCTAATTGGACATTCTTTTGATCAAAAAGAACCTTTTTAACACGTCTTCCAAGAAGGGAAATAACTCCATTTTTCTCATAAAAATTCTTTGGACGGTAGTAAATCTGATCAGCCTTGATCTCACCTGATAAAAGATAGGAGATCAGGGGTCTTGAGTAGATTGGGTGGGGTTCGTCAGAGATTACAGTAATACGTGAAGCACGATCTATCTTACGAATTGCTTCAATTGCTCCCACTCCTGCGGCTGAATTTCCAATGATTACAATTTCCATATTGCTTTCTTAAACCTCTTTTAGATTTAGTGCCTGATTAGGGCATTTCTCCACACAGACAGGTATTTCCCTCCCCATGCAGAGGTCACATTTTGAGGAAACCTTTCTCCCATTCAGGTCCCTCTTTATAACACCATATGGACAAACCATTATACACATCCAGCATCCGACGCATTGATCTCTATTATGGAGAACAGCTCCTGTTTTTTCATCCCTGTAGAGTGCTCCGCTCATGCATGCCTCGAGGCATAATGGTTCCTCACAGTGACGACATTGGAGACTGAATGTAAGATAACCCTTCTCCTCAACAATGATTCGCGAAATAGGACGGGGACTCTCTCTTTTAAATGCCTTGATGATATCCTTTGAGTTTGAATGCTCAACAAGACAGTATATTTCGCAGAGCCTGCAACCCATACAGAATTCCTCTTTTACAAAGATCCTCTTCATATTGATCTTCCATTTCTATATTTTTACTATTTCGATCACTGATCAATCTTCACTCAACATTGACTTTACCTTCCTGCGGGAAGAACTCCAAGTATATCAAGCTCTGTCTCTGTTAACCCTATTCCACGGAGTGCCAATCTATTCCCCCTGAGAGACTCAATAGCATTGATCCCCATCCCGCCGAGCATCTCTTTTATTTCGTGGCTCCAGGCATTAACGAGATTGATCAATCTCTCTCTGGCAATCTCTGGATTTAACCTTTTACTGAGATAGGGATCCTGCGTGGCAATACCCCAATTACATTTACCGGTATAACATTTTTGGCACATATGGCATCCCATTGCGATAAGGGCCGCAGTGCCAATATATACAGCATCTGCGCCCAGTGCTATGGCTTTAAAGATATCAGCACTATTTCTAAATCCCCCTGCTACCAGAATTGAGGCTTGATGCCTTATACCTTCTTCCCTTAGTCTCTGATCTACAGAAGCTAATGCAAATTCTATTGGAATCCCTACATTGTCACGAATGACCATTGGCGCAGCCCCTGTTCCTCCTCTAAATCCATCGATGGCAATTATATCAGCACCTGCCCTTACCATTCCACTCGCAATGGCTGCGGAATTATGAACTGCTGCGATTTTAACGGAGACAGGTTTTTTATAATGTGTTGCTTCTTTGAGTGCGAATATAAGCATCCTTAAATCTTCAATTGAATAGATATCGTGCTGAGGGGCAGGGGAGAGGGCATCTGTGCCCTCTGGAATCATTCTCGTCTTTGAGATGTCCCGAGAAACCTTTTCACCGGGGAGGTGTCCTCCAATGCCTGGTTTTGCTCCCTGCCCGATTTTTATTTCAATAGCAGAGGCCACATCAAGATATTCCTTGTGGACACCAAACCTGCCCGAGGCAACCTGAACAATGGTGTTCTTTCCATATTTATATAGATCTGGATGTAGTCCACCTTCACCTGTATTGTAGTAAGTTCCAAGAGACTCTGCTGCCATTGCCAGGGATTCACATGCATTATAGCTTATAGCCCCATAGGACATGGCTGAGAAAAGGATAGGTGTTTCCAGTTTTAATTGAGGTGGGATTTCTTTCTTTAAAGAAGGGAGCTCACCACTCATGTCCAATTCAAGTTTCTCAGGTTTACTCCCGAGGTAAGTCCTCAGTTCCATGGGCTCTCTCAGAGGGTCGATGGATGGATTTGTGACCTGACTCGCATTAATGAGAAGATGATCCCAATAAACAGGATAAGGCCTATCATTACCCATTCCTGTAAGAAGAACCCCACCTGTTTCAGCCTGTTTATAGATATTTCGTATGGCCCAATCTGTCCAATTGCCATGGGTTCTAAATTCTAATGTGTTTTTACGGATTGTCAGGGCATTTGTTGGACAAAGAGTGACACAACGGTGACAACCAACACAATACTCCTCTCGAGAGAAGACCTCATCGATTTCTGGATCATAAGAGTGAACTTCAAAAGCACACTGTCTAACACATACTTGGCACTGTATGCATCGATTCGGATTTCTCTCTACCTGAAATTCGGGTTCGATGTAACTCAAATTCACTATTATAATCCTCCTTCAACCAGCCCACTACAGGTTCTCCAGCCTTTGGAGCCCAGACCCTGTCAGGAGAAGGGCATATCTCCCGTATTCCAGACTCTTCACTCGCAATATACAAAGTGTTATCCTTACGGGCAGCTACAAGAGGCCTGAGTTTCAATCTGTCGTTTAGGCCAATCAATCCTCTTTTATGACCTAAAAGAATAGCAAATGGACCATTGACCAGAACACTTCCATAAATGATTCTTAAAGCCCTCGCTATCTCCATATCTCCATCCCTTCGGTCAATCTCCCTCCATGTTGGTGGAGCCATTGCCATACATGCTATCTCAACAGGGAGGTGATGTCTTCTGAGGAGGAGATCGAAGAGATAAGCCATTACCTCTGTATCTGTCATTAATGTGCATCTATAGCCGAACATCTCAAGATACCTTTTATTGATGCCATAGGAGGATATCTCTCCATTGTGGACAACTGCAAAATCAAGTAGTGTAAATGGATGGGCTCCTCCCCACCATCCTGGCGTATTGGTTGGAAAACGACCGTGGGCAATCCATATGTAGCCTTCATATTCTTCCAGACGATAAAATCTTCCCACATCATCAGGGAAGCCTACTGCCTTAAAGGCACCCATATTCTTGCCACTCGAAAATACATAAGCCCCCTTAATAGAGGTATTAATCTTCATCACGATTTCTATGATATAATCCTCTTCCGAAATATCCATTTCATAGAGCCTCTGTTCATCTACCCTGACAAAATATCTCATCAGAAGTGGTGGGTTATGAATCCCCTTTGTTTTGCGTGTAGGAATCTTTTCCTGTAATTCCACTAAAAGAGAACCGTTTAAAACCTTTTCAGCCTCTTCCTTTGCCTGTAAATCGTCAAACATCAGGTGAAGGGCATAGAGGTCTTTCATATCAGGATAGATTCCGTAGCCTGCAAATCCTCCTCCAAGTCCATTTGAACGTTCATTCATCAACGCTATCGAGCGAATGATTGTCTCGCCACTTACCCTCCTTCCATCCTCGCAGATAAATCCTGTAAGGGAACAACCTGAAATATCCTTTTCAAACCATTTCCTGATTTGTCCGGGCATCTTTTCCTCCTAAATATCAAAATAGAGGTAAAACTCATATGGATGGGGACGGAGTCTTACTGCATCTATCTCCCTCTCCCATTTATATTCAATCCAGATATCTATAACATCTTGTGTAAATACACCTCCTTCGAGAAGGAATTTATGATCCTTTTCAAGTGCCCTTAAGGATTCTTCAAGAGAACCTGGCACAGTCTTTACCTTTGCCCTATCCTTTCCTGTGAGGTGATATGTATCTTTATCCATTGGTTCACCTGGATCAATCTTATTAATTATTCCATCGAGCCCGGCCATGAGCATTGCGGCGAAGGCAAGGTATGGATTACACGAATTATCCGGAGGCCTGAATTCAATCCTCTTTGTCTTTGGGTTTTCGGTATAAACCGGGATTCTAATTGCAGCACTTCTATTCCGCTGTGAATAGGTAAGGTTTACAGGTGCTTCATATCCAGGCACCAATCTTTTATAGGAATTTGTAGTTGGTGCACAGAATGCCATTAAGGCATCCGCATGTCTTAGAAGCCCTCCAATATAATATTTTGCAGTCTGACTGATAAGGGCGTAGCCCTTGGGATCAAAGAATATATTTTCTCCATTCCGAAATAGACTTTGATGGGTATGCATTCCGCTTCCATTATCACCAAAGAGGGGCTTTGGCATAAATGTAGCAACTTTACCATGTTTTCGAGCTATATTTTTAACAATATATTTATACATCATGCATTTGTCTGCCATACGGACAAGGGTGTCGAATTTCATATCTATCTCTCCCTGACCAGCAGTTGCTACCTCATGATGATGAACCTCCACAGGGATGCCAGCTCTGATCATTGTTAAGATAATCTCGCTACGAAGATCCTGCTGGGAATCATGGGGAGGAACAGGAAAGTAACCTTCTTTATATCTTGGCTTATAACCAAGATTGGGCTTTTCCTCCCTCCCTGAATTCCACTCTCCTTCAAGCGAGTCAATATAGTAGAAACCACAATTCTCTGTCTGATCAAAACGGATATCATCAAATATGAAGAATTCCATCTCAGGTCCCCAGTAGCTCTTATCAGCAATACCTGAGCTCGTGAGGAATTGTTCTGCCTTTTTTGCAATATATCTCGGGTCTCGTGTATAGGGTTTCTTTGTTATAGGATCGTAGATATCGCAAATGATGCTAATCGTAGGAATCTCACAAATCGGGTCAATAACAGCAGTTGATGGGTCAGGGATAAGAATCATGTCACTCTCCTGAATCTTCTGAAATCCACGGATGCTCGAACCATCAAAACCCACTCCCTGAATAAATATGCTATCGGTAAGATCGTCCATCTCTGTCAATTCAGATACAGGCATTGAGAAGTGTTGCCACAGCCCTGGAAGATCATTAAATTTCAAATCAATGATTTGAACCTTAGTTTCTCTTATCATCTTCACCACATCTTGTGGGCTCATAAAAGAATCCTCCTTATGCTTTTATTTTATTGGAAAAGAAAAGGCGTCATTTACTCCATAATAGACGCCTTCGTCAGTTTAATACCTCTTTGTATTTATAATAATATTTAGCAAATCATATGCCATTTTTTAAAAGGTTTCACATGTATTTTGATCTTCATAATTATTTGAATTAAAAGATATTTTTAGATTTAAAAAAGGGATTGTAATCTTCCTATTTAGTTTGAGGTTAAAACATGTGATTAAATTTAGACATGTTGAGTAAAATGAGTCATTTCAATAAAAAAAATCACCGCACTCATCGTCCTTTTTAGACTGGGGAGGTGGGATGAAAAACCATTATAATCACTCCAAAAAAGGAGGTTTGATTAAATTGGTTTTGTGCTCGTGACTTATCTATATTTTATTATAATTTGGAAGCTTTTAGGTCATCTCTGCTAACAAAAAGGCGAGGAATATTGGAATTGGTAAATGAGAATGTTTTTTTACCAGATAGTTGTGCAAACTCCTGAATCTCTAATCAATGGGTCTTTTGTGATTAAAAATGCATTATGATAAATAGCTGTCGCAACAATAAGTCTAACGTGCATTTCTAAATCTGCTTTAATTCTGACTGCTACTTTTAAAATTTCAACATCAAGGGCAGCGACTATATAATTGTCGTATGTGTCAATTTTCTGTAAAGTTTCGGCAAATGTTAAAGTGATTTTCCCTTTGCCTCCAATAAACATAATTTCAGCTAATACGATAGAAGGAATAATAATAATCCCCTCTTCAATCGTTTTCTCAAAAACTTCTAAAGCACGTTCGCTTAGGCGTGGGTCCTCTGTAAAATACCAGACAATGGAATGGGTATCTGTAACATAGTTCATATATGATCTCACTTGACCTCGTAAGGGAATAGGTTTTTTTTCGCCTCAGCAAACAATGTTTCGTCAATCTGGCTTCCCTTCCAGATACCTTTGAGTGAACCTCGGGATCCAGATTTTTTTGACTTTTGCATCAACTCGTTCCTGAAATGATGCATCATTTCGTAAAGTTTTGGGATTATTTCTTGAGGTGTCTCTTCAATTTCTTTTATAAGTTTTTCTTTGTAAGTTGATCTCATTTATCATTCCTCCTTTTAAAATTTATTTTATCATAATTCCTAATTTTTGCAAACTTCACCTTAATCCTCTCCCCTTGGAGAGAGGGAATGAGTGAGGGGGAATTTATGCACTTTTTCAGAGTTCTCCGTATGAGGTCTTTGAAAAAGTCCTGAAATGACTGTGGAGCTAGGGTTCCAAAACCTTCGAATGCGGACATTAAGAAGTTAAATTGTTTACAATCGCTTTAGAGAAAATCAAGCATTTTCAGGGTATTAATCAATGGCGCCATATTATTATCGGTATCCGCTCGAAGGCTTTTCCACCCCCACCTCCCCAGTCTATAAGAATAGTTTTTAATACTTTTTCAGAGGTCTCCGTATAAAAAATTGACAATTTAAAATTATTTCCATAAATTTATAATTATCTAAATTAAGCGATTCAGCCAATGGCTGAATCGTCATTACCTAATTGCGGCAGGTAATCAATTCTTAACGAATTGATATTCAGAGCTAAGCGAGGAATCTATTGAGAACAGTTAAATAGAAATTTGATTTATTTTGGAGTCTAAGGGAGGCATTATGGATATAGAAGGATTTTTAGAATTGGTAAAAAAGATTGAATCAAAAGGTGGAGAGAAAGAGGAATCTGAAAGGCTTAAAAGATTCTTTGAGAGATTTCATATTTTGAATAGGAATTATCTGGATAGAGAGACTTTTGAAAAGGCGAAGGATTCAATATCATCAATGGCCGAGATAGTAGTTAATACAATAAATTTTCTAAATTCCGAGATAACACGGCTCCGAAGTAAGAGGACAAAGCTTCCTTTTGAGAATGTGGCATTAGGTGAAATGCAAAAGGTCCAAAAAAGAAATGAGATGCTGCTTAATGATTATTTTACAGAATTAAAAAAAGAATAGGAGTCTATCCGGGAGAGTTATTGAGACATTGGAGTAAGGTCTTTTTCAGATGGTTGAGTTTCTCCTCGCCCATAATCTTTTCGCCCCATTCATCCTGTATATAAAATACATCTATAATACGATTTCCGAGTGTTGATATTTTTGCAAAATGAATATTGCATCCACAATCAGTTAAAGTCTTTGTAATATCATATAGGATTCCCAATCGATCCTCCCCTGCGGTTTCTATGATAGTATAAAAATCTGAATCATTATTGTTGATCTTTACTTCCACAGGGACCTTAGGGATTACCTTTCTCTGATTCATTCTTAACTCTATCCTCTGGGAAATTAGGTTTTTCAATTGAACCTTCCCCAGCAATATCTCTTTTAAATCCTTTTCAAATTGTAAAAGACGTCGTTCCAATTCTTTCGTCGAATCCTCCACATAAAAGGTATCAAGGGCAACACCATTCCGCCACGTGTAAATCTTTGCCTCAAGAACATTGATCCGATTGATAAACATAGAACCAGCGATTCTTGAGAAAAGTCCGTACCGATCTTTTGTGCAAACTGTGATCTTAGCTCGAGTATCCTCTTCAATGCTCCATTTTATAATAAGTGGTTCACTTGTGAGGAGATGAGCCATCTCAATATGCCGGGCGATTTCTTCCCATGAATAGGAGGATAGATATCGAGAGGGAAGATTTTCCAAATAGAGAGAAATGATATTCGAGGGAAGATATTGTTGCAGCTTTTTGTATGCAGCCTCTTCGCTCAGGATGGATCGGGTTTGATCCTTTATTTCAAAAAGATGCATGGATTTTAGGAAGAGTTCCATGAGAAGAGAACCTTTCCATGAATTCCAGGCTTCTGGTCCAACGGCTTTTATGTCAGCGAAGGTGAGGAGATAAAGCATCTTCAACCGATCCTTATCTCCCACCTCATCAATAAAATGCAGAAATGTTTGCTCATCATTGAGATCTCTTCTTAGAGCTGTTTTTATCATCAGGAGATGGTTAATTATTAAGAATTTAACACATTCCTTTTCTTCTGAGGAAAGTCCCATACGATCACAGATACGACTTGCTATTCCTGCCCCATTAAGGGAATGGTCTCCTTCTTCACCTTTTCCTATATCATGGAGTAATGTTGCAAGAAAGAGGATATCAATCTTTTCTATACTTTTTAATAGACCGCTAAGGAGTGGGTATTCTTTTTGATATTGTTCACTCTTCAATTTTTCCAATTCCTCCACAGCAAGGATTGAGTGGATGTCAATTGGGTGGACATGGTATAGGTCATAATGAACTTTTCCCTCTATCTTCGAGAATTCTGGAATATAGCGTGAGAGAAATCCGATTTCGTGCATCTTTTTTAGTATCTTACCAATTCCCTCTCCTTTTTTAAGTATGGAAAGGAAGGTTTTATTGACAATCTCTGAAGTTCTGAATCTATCATCTACAAAGGAAAGACATTCTGAGGCAGCCTCTTTTGTACGAAAATCTATCCTTGCCCGATAATCCTGGAGATATTTGAAGAGAACCATTAACTGGGATGGTTCTCTCTTAAATGTAATAGGGTCATAAAGGTAAATCTCATCTTTTGTAAGGACAAAATGATGATCAATTTTTCTCTTTCGAAAAAAATTTAGTGCCTTTCTGAATTTAGAAGGTTCATAGAGGCTTCGTTCTATAATGTCCATAACAAAATACGAGATCCTCTGGGTTGAAAGGTGATATTCCCGCATCATATCTTCAATACCTTTAACCCCATTGGCAAATCCAAGAATAGGGGCGATCCTCTCCTGTAATTCGAAGGTCAGATTATCCTGTCTCCTTCCGCTCAAAAGATGGAGATGTGCGCGAATGGCCCATAGGAACTGGATACCTTTATCAAGAATCTGCGCATGGTCGGGGAAAAGTATGGAATTCCAGCGATCTGTCTTATATTTAGCCCTTATGATCCATCGGCCAATTTGAAAGTCCCTAAGGCCTCCTATTCCTTCTTTGATATTGGGCTCCAGAGTATATACAGAGTCCTCATATTTATGACGTCGGATATAAATATCATTTGCGAGGGCTTCGGCAAATTTATCAACCTTTTTATGAAGGACCTTTTTTACAAAGAGAAAATATAATTTCCGAAATAATTCAAATTCTCCATCGAGATAACGTCCATCAATCAGTCCTGTCTTTAGATGCAAATCCGATTGAGCCATTTTAATACATTCATCGATTGACCTTGAACTGCAATTAACATCCAGTCCCAAATCCCAAAGGGGATAGAGAATTTTTTCAATCAGGGAAGTAAGTTTTTCTTTATCTGAAGAGGAATAAAGAATGAGAAGATCGATATCAGAATATGGCGTCAGTTCTGATCTCCCATAACCTCCTACAGCCATAATACATACAGGGAGGGAGGGACCCCGGGATTGAGCCTTTTGAAATGAATTTCTTATGATGCCATCCATCATATCTGAGTTTTGGCGAAGAAATTCTTTTGGAGAGATGCGGGATTGAAAGATATGATCTATACGATTCCTTATTTCACTCAGTCCATTTTTATTGATGGCCAGTTCAAATTGCATCTCTTCCACGTTCTCCGGTACGGATTCGAATTACCTCTTCAATTGAAGAAAGAAATATTTTCCCATCTCCAATCTTTCCTGTTTTTGCAATCCGTTCTATAGTTTCAATAGCTTGGGTAACTAATTCATCAGAGATGATAATCTCAATCTTAACCTTGGGTATGAAATCGATTTTGTATTCTGCCCCTCGATATACTTCTGTGTGGCCTTTCTGCCTTCCGAACCCTTTGACTTCGGAGATCGTCATTCCCTGAACGCCGATCTTTGTCAATTCATTTTTGACATCATCCAATTTAAATGGTTTGATAATTGCTTCAATCTTTTTCATTTTAATACCCTCTTGTTCTTAAAGTTTGACATTTTACCTGTAATATCAAAAACTGTATCCTGCTTCCCCATGCTGGCTTAAATCAAGACCATTGAGCTCATGTTCTTCGCTCACCCTTAAACCCATGGTCCGATCGAGAATTTTCAATATGATCAGTGTGACTATAAAAGAATAAATCCATGCCGAGAGCACACTTAGTGCCTGAATTCCAATAAGTGAAGGATTACCAAAGAATAGACCATCATTTCCCCCAGGGTTAATAACCTTTGATGCAAAAAGGCCTGTGGCCAGTGCTCCCCACGTGCCACCAACTCCATGAACACCCACAACATCGAGAGAATCATCATATCCAAGTTTTGTCTTGAGGTTAATAGCGAAATAACATATCAAACCACCAGCAAGCCCGATGATAATGGCTGAAACAGGTCCAACAAAACCTGATGCAGGAGTTATTGCTACAAGCCCAGCTATTGCCCCTGATGCTGCCCCAAGCACAGTTGGATTACCCCTATAGAGCCATTCAGCAATCATCCAGGAAAGGGCTGCCGAGGCAGTTGAGATATGGGTTACGACAAAGGCTGAAGTTGCAAGAGAGCCAGAAGCAACTGCACTTCCACCATTGAAACCAAACCAGCCAAACCAGAGAAGTGCTGCACCAAGGATTGTCATACTAAGGTTATGGGGAGGCATTGGTTCCTGACCAAACCCCTTTCTTTTTCCTACAACGAGCGCTGCTGCAAGCGCTGAAATTCCGGAGCTAATGTGCACGACCAGACCACCAGCAAAATCAAGGGCACCAAGCTCTTTAATCCAGCCTCCCACTGCCCAGACCCAATGGGCGATGGGATCGTAAACAAATGTTGCCCAGAGGATGAGAAATACCAGATATGTCTTAAATTTAAATCTTTCAGCAAATGCACCTGTAATCAATGCAGGAGTGATCACAGCAAACATCATTTGAAAGATCATAAATGCCTGATGGGGTACGGTAGCTGAATAATCAGGAAATGGGTCAAGTCCTACGCCCCTTAACCCAATCCAACTGAGACTTCCAATTAGACCTCCAATATCAGGGCCAAAGGCAAGACTGTAGCCATAAAGAACCCACTGGATGGTGATAACACCAAGGGCAACAAAGCTCTGCATAATCGTTCCAAGAACATTCTTAGCCCTGACCATGCCCCCATAGAAAAGAGCCAATCCAGGTGTCATTAACATTACCAAGGCCGATGAAATTAAGATCCAGGCAGTATCTCCGCTATCAACCTTCATCTCTTATCACTCCTCTTGGAAAAAATTATTAAAAAATTTAATTCCCCTTTTTGTATAATTCTCTATATTGATGGTCGTCTCACTAAGAATCTTATTCTTTGGAATAATGGAAGATTCTGGGCTAAAAGATTCTTTTCCGTAAGCATCTATCCATTGCTTGATCATCTCTTCAGTCACTTCGAGATGAAATTGTAAGCCATAAACATTTTTCCCATATCGAAAGGCTTGATTGGGAACAGAGGAAGATGTCGCAATCAACTTAGCATTTCGAGGAATCTCAAATGTATCCTCGTGCCACTGGAATACAGAAAATCTCTTTGGTAGTTTTGAAAAGAGGGAATCTTTCAAACCAGTCTCTGTCAATTCCACATCATACCAACCAATCTCTTTTAGAGGGGATTTAAAGACCTTTGCGTCGAGTGCCTTAGCGATTAATTGGGCCCCAAGACAGATTCCTAAGAGATGCTTCTGCTTCAGGATTGATTCTTTAATAAGGAGATCTTCCTCTTTAAGGAAAGGATAACGATCTTCCTCATAAACATTCATAGGTCCTCCCAGGATAATAATATGACTGAAGTCATCAGGGTTTTTAGAAGGGGTATCCTTTTCAAGATTAATAATCTGATAGGAAGTCTTATACTCTTTTAAGATTTCTTCTATTAATCCCGGACCTTCAATATCTACATGTTTGATAATAAGTACGTTCATAATTTTTCCTCAATTAAATTGTATTAAAAATCGATTTCTGTTTTTTAATTCGATAAGCAATCGCTATGCCAGGTTAATAAAAACAGGATTTAGTTTAAATTTATTATGATTATTAAATAGTTAGGCGATGTAATCTCTGTTGAAAGATTTTTTGGAGTGGAAATCAATTGTTTGTTTTTAAGCAATCTGTAAGAAAAACCACAGAGGTTGATCCGCTTCAGGCGGATGAAAAACGCTCAATTTAGAAAACTAAAAATTTCTATATTTATTTGTGACAGGAAGTCTTCTATCTTTTCCTAAGGCGCGATGGGTTATCTTTACTCCAGGTGGGCTCTGCCTCCGTTTATATTCATTTCGATCCACCATCTGGATTACTTCTCTTACAAGGTCTTCATTGAAACCCATCTTCGAAATCTCCTCAACCCCTTTATCCTCTTCAACATATGCCTGAAGGATTGGATCGAGGATAGGGTAGGGAGGCAGTGAATCTTCATCCTTCTGGTTAGGTCTCAATTCTGCGGAGGGCGCTTTAATAAAGACATTTTTAGGGATTATCTCTTTCCCCTCTTTTTCGTTTTTGTATTTAGCTAATTCATAAACCAGGGTTTTAGGGACATCCTTTAAAACAGCAAATCCTCCAGCCATATCTCCATAGAGGGTACAGTAACCTACACTCATTTCACTCTTATTCCCTGTTGTAAGGACAAGAGAACCAAATTTATTTGAGAGTGCCATCAGAATATTTCCACGAATTCGTGCCTGTATATTTTCTTCTGTAACATCAGGTTTAAGTCCTTTGAAAGATGGAGAGAGGGTCTTTAAATAGGCCTTAAATATTTCATCTATTGGGATTGTGATAAATCGAATGTCAAGATTTTTTGACAATTCTTTTGCGTCTTCCAAGGATGACTTTGAAGTATATTGGGAAGGCATAGCCACCCCAACAACTCCATCTCTCCCCAGAGCATCTGCAGCAATCGATGCAGTAAGTGCTGAGTCAATCCCTCCACTTAAGCCTACAAGAACTTTTTTAAACCCATTCTTTCTTACATAGTCTCCGGTTCCCAATACCAAAGCAGAATAGATCTCGGAGATACGGTCAAAAGTTTTAATATCCCTTTTGGGTAGTGTGGGTTTCTTCCTTTTGGACGAAAATCTAATCTCAGGTAGATCTATCCTCCTCAGTCCCTTTTGCTCCTCGCTCAGCCTTTCTCTCCTGATTCTGGGATCATGAAGCCTCATTCTAAAGACACCCTCCATATCAAGGTCTGCCAGGACCAAATCCTCCTCAAACTGTTTTCCCTGGGCGATGATCTCTCCCTCTTGATCAAAGACCATGCTTCCCCCATCAAAGACAAGTTCATCCTGCCCACCCACGAGATTGCAGTAAGCAACAATTGCGAGATTATCAGATGCACGGGTTGAAATCATCTTTTCACGGGATGCCCTCTTCCCTGCATGAAATGGTGATGAAGAGATATTAATTATCAATTCTGCCCCTCCGTATAGGGCTTGGGTCCGGATTGGATCTCCAGGATACCAGAGGTCTTCACATATACTAAGGCCTATTGGGATCGATTTTAAGGTGAAGATAAAGTTTTCCTTTCCAGGCCTGAAATATCTATCCTCATCGAATACACCATAGTTTGGTAGGTACATCTTTGAATAAATATCCACCAGATTTCCATTATGTAGAAGTGCTGCAGAGTTAAAGATATCTCCATCTTTATTGACGAAACCAACGATGGCAGTAATTGATGAAGTATTTTTTGCAATCTCTCTTATAGCCCTTAGATTGGTTTCAATAAATTTTGGCATGAGAAGTAGATCCTCTGGAGGATAACCTGTCACAGCCATCTCCGGAAAGGCCAGAAGGTCTGCGCCCATTCTTTTCCCTCTGGCGATATAATCAATGATCTTCTTTGTATTTCCCTCAATATCTCCAACAGTTGTATTGATCTGGCAGAGTCCAATTCTAAGTGTTCGCATCGGGTTTCCTATAAAACAAATATTAGGTATATTTGGTTAGATTAGATAATCAATTTTATCTTTTGAGTCAATACTTAAAAAAAATTTTTTCTATACCTTTTAAGATTCTTCTTCAGAGACAGAGACCTCTTTTTTGATCCTGTATCGCTCCATTTTTCCCCGGAGGGTGCTGCGATTGATTCCAAGGAGCTGGGCTGCCTGAACCTGGTTTCCCTTTGTCTTCTGTAAGGCACGAATGATCAATCCTTTTTCAAAGGTTGAAATCATATCCAAATCTCTATAGGTCATATGATTTTTAAGAAATTCTTCAAAGAGGGAATCGAGAAGGTTTTCAATCCTTTCTATACCCCATCTCTCTTTTGTTTCTATTCTTTCATCCTTTTCAAGAAAGATCTGATCATCAAGAATCCAGTCTCCCTGACAGAGAATGATTGCCCTCTTAAGGATATTCTCCAACTGCCTAACATTTCCGGGCCAGTCGTAAGAGTTAATCTTATCCATCGCTGGGGGAGTAATCCCTAAAATCTTCTTCTTCATTTCCTTATTGAACCTTTTTAAAAAATATGAGACCAGTTGAGGGATATCTTCTTTTCGCTCCCTGAGAGGAGGTATCTGGATAGTTACAACATTTAATCTATAATATAGGTCTTCTCTAAATCTTCCGATTGAGATGGCCTCCTCCAAATCTTTATTGGTGGCCACAATGAATCTAATATCCACTTTTATAGTTTCTCCTCCACCTAACCTCTCAAAACTCTTATCTTGAAGGACTCTTAATAGCTTTGCCTGGGTTGAAAGGGACATGTCTCCCACCTCATCGAGGAAGATTGTCCCTCCATGGCACTGTTCAAGCTTGCCAATCCTGCGAGAAACCGCTCCTGTAAATGCCCCCTTTTCGTGGCCAAAGAGTTCACTCTCGAGAAGCGTATCAGGTATGGCAGCACAATTGACCGGAAGAAAAGGTTGATTTGAGCGGAGGCTGTGGTGATAGATTGCCCTTGCCAGAAGCTCCTTTCCTGTTCCACTCTCACCCCTTAGAAGCACAGTTACTTCACTTGGGGCTACCTGTCCAATCATCTTATAGATTTCTTGCATCTTTGGAGATGAACCAACAATCTGTTCCTCTTCTCCTATCTCCTCGGGTAAAGTGGAGTAAGAGACCCCCTGACTCATCAATCTCTTGAGGGATAATGACTTTTCTACCAATTCTTTAATCTGAGAGGATGTAAATGGTTTAAGGATGTAGTCAAAGGCTCCATATTTCATCGCTTCTATGGCAGTATCTGAGGTGCCATAAGCGGTCATAATGATGATAAGGGCTTTTGGATCAATGGATTTAATCTCTTTAAGCACATCGATTCCGCTTTGCCCTGGCATCTTGATATCCATGATAATGAGATCAGGGATGTTTCCTTTTAGTTGTATAAGAGCCTCCTGACCATTTTGGGCTTCTAAAACATCATAATCTCCTTCAAGGATCCTTTTTAATGAGTATCTGATAGATTTGTCATCATCGACAATAAGAATCTTATTCATATCAGCCCTTAAATATAACCTAAATTGAGCGATCCCAGATTGTCATTGCGAAGCAATCTAAAACAAACTGTCATTCCGAGCGAAGCGAGAAATCTGTCGGATTGCCACGCAATGACTGATCCGCCTTTGGCGGAAAGGCTTTTTATAAAAAATCGCTCAATTTAGATATAATTTTTAATGATAGCATTAAATAAATGACATTTGCCGGTCTGACCCCCTCACCTTAACCCCCTGCATTAGGGTGATAATTATAAATATTTAATTGCTCCGAGTAATAAGTAAGAATTAATATATACCTAAGTTAAGCGAATCTCATATAGGGAGCCATACTGTAAATATCGTCCCCTCGCCTAACTCACTTTCAACCTCTATCTTCCCTTGATGTTGATCAACGATTCTATGGGCAATAGAGAGGCCAAGACCAACTCCACCATCTTTCGTTGTAAAGAAGGGATCGAAAAGTTTATCTATATGTTCTGAAGAAATTCCTTTTCCAGAATCCTGTATTTTAATTTTTACCCATTTACCATCCTCAGAAATATGGCCCCCCAGTCTCAATTCACCCCCTCCTGACATCGCTTGAATCCCGTTCATCATGATATTAAGGATTACCTGTTTTATCTGTTCCCTGTCCAGTGTGATTTGAGGTAGTTTATCGAATTCTTTCCTAACAGAAATATTTTGGAAATCCAGTTGGGGCTTTATGAGTTTCAGGGTTTCATCGATGAGGGGAATTATATCAGATTTTTCTAATAATGGAGGTCGAGGTTTTGCAAATTTAAGAAATTGGTCAACAATCTCATTGATCCGATTAATCCCTTCTTCTATGATTTTGATATCTTCTCTTCGGGGATCCTCATGGGGGATCTTTTCGGCGAGAGAATTGATAAGTATATGAATACTCATCAGGGGATTACGGATCTCATGTGCGATTCCAGCAGCCAATTGCCCCAGGGATGCCAATTTTTCGGATCTTAAGAGTTGTTCCTCAGCCTTTTTTAGATCTGATGTAGCCTTCTGTATCCTTTCCTCCATCTTTTGACTAAAGTCCTTAAGTTCCTGGTACCTGAAGGCATGGTGAATGGCAAGGCCTGCCTGCTGGGAGAGGGCAATTACAGATTCTACGGCCTCATTTGTAATCTCCTTTCCTGGCTCAATATGATCTGCAGAGATAGCACCGAGTACCTTTTCCTTTGCCAATATTGGAATTACCAAAATAGAGTGAAGGTTAAACTTTTCTTTCAGGATAGAGTTTACCCTTGGATCACTCTTTGCATCCTGGATAATATAGGGTTTCCTCTCGAAAATTGATCTTGCCAAAATGCTATCCTCAGGATTGAGTGGAAGGATGACATCTTTTATCTTATCCTCATCCACCCCAACTGCCATTTTACATTCGAGAATATTTTTCTTCTCATTTAAAAGGTAAAGCCTTGCCCTATCAAATCCAATATTCTTTGTTACTCCCTCTAATAATAACCTCAGGGTTTCATTGATATCGGGTGTTTCCATCAACCCGGAATTCTCTATACAGATTGCAGCCTGGTTGGCTACCGTTGCAAGCATCTCCTCTTCCATTTTCGAAAAGCGGTGAGGATAGGAGGTATAGCAATTAATTACACCAATCACCCTTCCCTGGAAATACATAGGAACACTTAACATCGAAACCAGACCTTCCTTCTTCGCCAACTCTTTTTCCTTGTAAAGTGGTTCTTCAAGGACATTTAGAATGGCCATGGGTTGATTATGAAGGGCTACATGACCCACAACACCCTCTCCCATGGCAAGACTTCTCTCCTTCAGATATTCTTCGCTGATACTTTGAGTGGCCTTCAATTTCAATCTCTTATCTTTCTCGTCGAGAATCCAGAGGGAACATATCTTTGAATTCATAACCCTTGCAGTTACTGTAACAATCAAACGAAGTATATCTTCGAGATAAAGACCAGAGGCAATTGCCTTGCTTATCTCTAAAAGGGCATTGACCTCCATGGCATCGAGTTTATTATATTCTTTTTTAAAAATCCCTCTTTCTTCTCTTCTTTTTATCATAAATGAAATCCCTTTGCTTTTAAAGGAAAGCAAAAAGGGGATACCGTTTCTTCAGGTATCCCCTTTTAACTCATCTATCCCTTCTCTAAATAGGGATGCGGGAAGGGATAGATTTACCTAAGTATCCTTTCAACTTCCTCTTGATCAGCATCCATTACAAAGGGGATACCTGAAATATCAGAGGCCTTACGGGTCAAGGCACAGAGATCATCCCTGGATATATACTTGAGGGCAAACTTCCTTGCCCCTGCCATCAATTGCTGTAACCCTGCGGTCAGGCGGTCGAAATAAGTAATCATCCCTATTGCACCCGTAGGGATACGTTCAAAGTCTTTTCCGTATTTATCCTTCAGTTGAGAAGCCAAAATAAATATATGTTCAACATTGGTTCCATATTTTGAAATATCAGAGGGAATCTTCCCCTTCTTTATCATTTCACCCACTGTATTGCCGACCATAGCAGCGGTCATCGAAGCCCTACCAAGGCAAATTGCCTTGATATATGGAGAGGCCAATGCAATAGCCTTGAAGATATGGTCCTCAAGAGCAAGGCCTCCAGCCATCGCACATGATGGGATATAGGCACCTTTTTCATCCAATCTCTTTAGAAATTTGTAAAGAAGTGATTCGAGGTAAACGGTAGGAATTCCCCACTCATTCATCATTCTCCATGGGCTCATACCTGTTCCCCCACCTGCACCATCCACAGTGAGGAGGTCAATCTTGGCATCCGATGCGTATTTGACAGCCCGTGCAAGGTCAGCAGGTCTATAGGCCCCGGTTTTAAGAGAGATATGTTTGACACCAATCTTTTTGAGTCGCTCGACCTCTTTGTGGAAACCTTCTTCATCCACCATTCCAAGTCTTGAGTGCCTTTCAAATTCTTTGAAGTCCCCTTGTTTAAACGCCTCCTGGACAACTGGGTTCTCAGGGTCAGGAATGACAATATAGCCACGACTCTTTAGCTGGAGTGCCCTTTCAAGGGATGGAAGTTTGACCTCACCACCAATATCCTTTGCACCCTGTCCCCATTTTGGTTCGATTATCTCGACTCCCAATTTCTCCACTGCATATTCAGGAACACCCAGACGTCCATCCTCCACATTGTACTGAACGACGATTCCACCACTGCCATTGTACCACTGCTGGAATATCTTTACCCTTCGCTCCAGCTCAGGGGAACGAACGATCCTTCCATTTTTAAATTCTCCGTTGGGATCCATACCACATACATTTTCACCTACAACAACAATTGTGCCAGCTATTGCGGCAGCAATGGCCATTGATTCCCAATGAATTCGGGCAATATCTGTGGAGCCAAGAGCCCCTGTAAAATAAGGGACCTTCATCTTTATCTTTTTCTCAGCCCCAACCTCTGTTGAGACATCAACTGCAGGAAATGTTGCATGATCCGAATCCGCTGAGACACCGATTGCCCCAACACATGTACCCTGAATATTAAAGTGTGAAAAATCGATAGGATAGTCCTTCTCAGCTCCGGCTGTAATCTTGGCAAAAGGCTGGGGGTAAAGAATCTCTCTCCCTCTCAAGGCTGAGCGACCCACCTCGCATGGACCTGGACAACCATCGAGGCAAGTTACGCAGAGCCCTGATATCGGGGCAGGCTCAACACGATTACGAGTCATAGTAGCTGGACTCCTGTTTGGTTTTGTGAATGTCATATTTCTCCTCCTTTTTAAGATTTTGTAATAAAAAAGGCGTCGAAATTATTCGACGCCTTTGTCAATCATACTCCCTTGTATTTAATAAAAAAGGCGACCTTTTTGGACGCCTTTGTCTTCAATACTTCTCTGTATTGGACAATCTTTATTTAAAATATATTAAATTTTTTGTCAAGTAAATTCTTTTGGGAGCTCTGAAAAAGCACATAAATTCACTCTCTCCCATCGGAGGTGGTGTCGTAATGTCATTCTTGAAGCTTTAGCCGAAAAATCTATGTTTTATAAGGGTTTGAATTCTATAGATTCCTCGCTTCGCTCGGAATGACAAAAATGGCATACACCTTCTTGTGACACAGTCTCTTGAGGAGGGAATTAAGGTGAGGGGGGATGAGCTCCTGTCTCTCATGCAGGCGAAGGCTTTTTCACCCCATCTACCAAGTCTATAAAATCTTTTTAAATACTTTTTCAGAGACCTCTCTTTGAAGTTCCTGAATAAGTTGTTGAAAGCTATTTAAAGCTATTTAAAGCTATTAACCTCCCATCTTATCAGTAAGAAGAATTGCCTCAGCGATTTCTCTCATACTTTTACGGCTATCCATACTCGCCTTACGTATTCGCTTAAAGGCCTCTTCTTCGGTCAATCCCTGCCTTTTCATCAGAATCCCTTTGGCCCTTTCAACTAATTTTCGGACCTCCAGCTCCTCCTGGATTACCTTTGTCTTCACCATCAATTCAGTATTTTCAATACATATTGCAGCCTGACTGGCAACTGCCGAAAGGACATCCATTTCTGTCTCCGTGAATTGATGAGGATAGGAGGTATAACAGTTAATTACTCCAATAACCTTATCCTTTACTGCTAATGGAACACTCAGCATAGATACGAGACCTTCCTTTTTTGCCAGCTCTTTCTCCTTATATCGTGCTTCCTTTAGCACATCGAGAATTGCTAAAGGTTTATTAGTTTGTGCTACATAACCAACAACCCCTTCACCTAACTTTAAACTTCTTTCCTTTAGATATTCTTCACTCATTGTCTGGGTTGCCCGTATTTTAAGAACCTTCTCATTTTCATCGAGAAGCCAGAGGGAACATATTTTTGAGTCCATCACATTGGCTGTGACGGTGACAATCAATTTTAGGATGTCATCCAGATATCTATCTGATGAGATCGCACGGCTTATCTCTGTTAGGGCCTTAATCTGTTTTTTATAGGATGTCTTTTTATATAACAAGGGACTCTCCTAAAGAGATTTTAGAGAGTAAATTTACACAAAAATTATCAAATTGTCAACAGAATATAGGCCTTTTTCTTCGTTTTTTTTCGATTTATGTAAAAAGTATCTACTTTGTATCAATTTCTTAATAATCTTATTCATTAATCATGGCTATGAAGTTGCAATTCCTATTTAAAATCCTTTCTGAATAATCATAAAGATTTTATATTATCACCGGACGATAAAAGGGCAGAACATTTATATTCTGCCCTTTTATCTAATAGTTGAGGGTTAATGGAGAATTTAATTACAAAATTTTCGTCCCAACTACTGTATAATTCAATCCCAGTAAAGACCTCTATGCAATGTCTGTATGCGCCACAGTCTCCATTGCCCCAGATTTGTAAGATAAAGAGAATTGCAATCAGTTCCCCTTCCAAAACCAAGGTTTGTTGGAAGAGAACCCTTAGGAGGATCTATCCTTTCAATCAAACGTCCATTCTTATTAAATACAACAATATAGCCTTTTGGGTCTTTTGGATTGGCGTTGTGGAATGTAACATAGAGATTCCCTTCTGTATCCACAACAGCACCATCACCACCAATATTATCATCTCTATAGATTACACGGCCATTGGATATATTCCCATTGGTATCAAGATCATACATTACTACACCACCTTCGACGAGACCAAAATGATCCTTTTCCGGTCCGATTGGGTTTCTTTGAAGATGTGGGCTGTTCGTAGAGATAACATATAAATGCTTGCAGTCAGGAGATACTTCTATCCCGTTTGCTCTGTATATATCGGTAGAAAGTTGGGTGATTTTTCCATCAGGATCAACACGATATATTGCATTAGGAAGTTCTATGGGTTCGGTTCCAATATAGCGTGCGTCTGTAAAATAAATTCTTCCAGCGGAGTCACTGGTAATGTCGTTGGGCGAAACAAGCCTTTTCCCTTGATAGGAATCTGCTACTATCATGATTGCACCATTGCGCATATTTCGTCGGATGACTCTCCGTTCTGCACAGAAAACACCACTCGATTGAGCAATTAACATATCACCATAACGGTCAAAATGAAGTCCATTCGCAATACCGCTTGGTTGCATGAATTTCTCAATCCTGCCTGAACGGGGGTCATACCGCCAGATGATTCCACAAGGAAAGTATCCCCCTCCAATCGGAGCACGTGCCATATCACTCACATAAACTATTCCATGGCGATCGGCAACCACACCTTCACTTGTCGCAAGTCCAATGCGAGAAACTTCCTCCCATTGTGCTCCAGGTGCCAGAATGGCAGTCTCGGCACAT
>JBBITW010000039.1:0-23981 GCA_037440525.1 Deltaproteobacteria bacterium | reverse complement strand
TGTCATTCCGAGCGAAGCGAGGAATCTATAGAATGGCATTACAGCACAGTTTCCTTGGGGAGAGGGAAAGGTCGGTACGACTCGCAATCGAGGTGAGGGGAAATTTTGGATTTCTTCAGGGTCTTTGAACATTTTTGACAGAATGTCAATTTTATTGATTAACTTTAATTTTCTTGCGTTGATTGAATATTTAAGATTTATTTTTATTTTCAAAAAGTTATAAAAATAAAGATTTATTTCAATTTTTTGGCACATATTTTGCTATAAATACAGTTAAAATGGATATATTTCGGTCTTAATAAATTAAAAAGAAAAAAAATATATACCAAAAAACATTAACTTTGGGGAGAAATAGTAATTATGAAGGATGATAGTAGATATAGAGGAATTTTCGAAAATTTAAAGGATGCTGTTTATATCATCTCTTCAGACGGGAAAATCATAGATATTAATCAGGCAGGTCTTGACCTATTCGGTTATGAGAGCAGAGAGGAGATGATGAAGATTCATGGGAGGGATGTATTTTTAAATCCTGAGAATCGTAAGAGATTTCGTGATGAAATTTTAAAAGAAGGTTTTGTTAAAGATTTTGAGGTAAAACTGAAAAGAAAAGATGGGACTCCTTTAGATGTATTAATAACAGCAAATGCTGTGAGAGATCGCTATGGTAATATAGTCAGTTATGAGGGAATTGTTAGAGACATCTCTCAGTCGAAAAAGATGATGGAGGAGTTACTACGGCAGAAGGAAGAACTTCAAATACTTTACGACATGAGTATACTGATTAATAACAGCTTGGATCTTAATAAAGTCTTTCAAACTGCCTTGGAAAAGGCACTGAGTATTACAGATTTTGAAATGGGTGCAGTTTATATACTGGATGAAGGGAGAGGTTTACTTGAAAAGAGATCCTCTATTGGGTATCCCTTAGAGCTGGGTGAAAAGGTAAAAATCCTAAGTTATGGAGAAGGAGTCTCAGGGAAGGCCATAAGTTTAAAAAAACCTGTTATCTCCTCAATCGATAATTATCCCTCTCAGAGGATAGGTCCTCTTTTGGAAAAGGCAGGTATTAAGACAATAATCGGTTTCCCTCTATTTTCGAAAGGGAGAGCAATTGGCTCAATAACTATGATGAGTCTTTCATATCGTGAATTAAGCCAGTGGAAGATAAATTTACTGGATAATATAGGAAATCAGATAGGGTTAGCCATCGAAAATGCCAAACTATTTTATGATGTCACAAAGGCTAAAAAGGAATGGGAAACAACATTTGACGCAGTGACAGATTTAATAACCATCATGGATAATGAATATCATATACTTCGTGCCAATAAAGCTACCTTTAAGCGATGGAATTTAGAACCTGACCAAATAATAGGAAAGAGATGTTTCGAGGTATTATACAACAGGGAGTCCCCTTGTGAGGATTGTTTTATCAAAGAGACATTCATTGAAGGAAAGCCCCTTTTTAGTGAGAGATGGAGCAAAGCTCTAAATGGAGTTTTTCACTCCTATAGCTTCCCTGTTTTTGATTCTGAAGGTAAGGTAGTGGGTGTTGTTCTTCTCTCCAGGGATGTAACAGAGAATAAAAGGTTAGAAATAGAGAAAGAGGTAATAAATAATATTAATAAAACCTTAGCCTTTAGCCTGGATATAAGAGAGATTGTAAGGACAATTTATACAGAGATCCTTAAGGTTTTTCATTTCGACAGGATGAGCATAACACTTTTTGATGAAGAAAGAAAAAATTTTCGGGTTATTGCATCAAAAAAGGATTACAATACCTCGGAATTGGTGGAGGGTATTTTCTATCCTGTTCAGGGAACCCATTTTGAAAAGATCATAAATTCAGGCCTGCCTGTAATTATCCCTGATACATCGAAATGTGGTTCTCAGATCGGAGAGAAGTTGATAAAAGAAGGGCTTCATTCCTCTTTAATATTTCCACTTGAGATAAAAGGGAAGGTTATTGGTACTCTGAATTTTGGTAGCAGGGACCCTAACCATTTTTCAGATAGAGATTTGAATCTTCTCTGGCAGATTGGTCCCGGGATCGCTATCTCGGTTCAAAATTCAATCCTTATTGATGAGATAAAGGTTTCAGAGGAGAGGTATCGAAGCGTGGTTGAGGGTGCCCGAGATGGAATCTGTATCATTGATGAGGATTATCGATTCAAATTTGTAAATAAGAGATATGTCGAGATACAGGGATTTACAGGGCGAGAGCTTATAGGAAAGGATTTTAGAGATTTCCTCGATGAAAAAAGCAAAGACCTTATCAATAATCGTTATAAGGAGTGGCAGAGGGGGAAAAAGCCCTCTCCCATCTTTGAATTAAATATCATAAGAAAGGACGGAGAAATAAAAAATGTAGAGGTTAGTGTGAAAAGGATAAAGGATCAGGCAGGGAATTTAAACTTCATATGTTTCCTAAGAGACATTACGGATCGAAAGAGGATGGAGGAGCAACTCCTTCAGACGGAGAAGCTTCGGGCCCTTGGTGAGATGGCAAGCGGGGTTGCCCACGATTTCAATAATGCTCTTGCAGCAATCCTTGGAAATACTCAATTACTTCTCTATACAATCGAGGATGAAAAAATAAGAGAGACCCTGAAGATTATTGAAAAGGTGGCAAAGGATAGTGCGCAGACAGTCCGCCGACTCCAGGAGTTTACGAGAAAGAGAGATAATCAGGAGCTTTTTAAGGTGAATTTGAATTCAGTGATCAAGGATGCCATTGAGATCACAAAGCCAAAATGGAAGGATGATACTCAGCGAAAGGAGATTTCTATTGATTTCTCTTTAGATCTTGGTGAAATTCCGCCTGTTTTAGGAAATGAATCTGAATTAAGGGAGAGTATTATCAATATAATCTTAAATGCCATTGAGGCAATGCCAAATGGTGGAAAGATTTCTATTAGAACATTTAGTCAAAAAGAAAAGGTATATATCGGAATCTCAGATACAGGGGTTGGGATGAAAGAGGAGGTAAGAAAGAAGATATTTGAACCCTTTTTTACCACAAAACCTTTTACAAATACAGGGCTTGGTTTGAGTGTGACCTACGGGATTATCAGGAGATTGGGAGGTGAGATTGAGGTTTCCTCAAAGGTGGGAGAAGGGACAACCTTTACAATAACGCTTCCTGTAGGATTGGATGGAAGGGAGGAGATTCCAAGGCCTAATTTCGTTAAAGGAAGTAATGGAGGTAGGATTCTTGTCATTGATGATGAAGAATTTGTAAGAAATGTGCTTTTTAAAATGCTTTCCCAGGCGAATTATAATGTAACAGTTGCCAAGGATGGGGAAGAGGGTTTAAAAATATTTATGGAGAAAGGGTTTGATATGGTGCTTACCGATTTAGGGATGCCAGGCCTCTCCGGTTGGGAGGTATGTAGAAGCATAAGAGGAATTTCACCAAAGATTCCAATTGGAATGATCACAGGTTGGGGAATGGAATTAGATGAATCAAAGATTGATGAGTGTGGAGTGGATTTTGTGCTCTCCAAACCTTTTGATTTTAGCGAAGTTTTAAAGGAGGTGAAGGAGGCCTTAGAGAGACTATAATCCAGACACTGGAATTAAGAAACCAGAACTTTTATAGATTATTCCAATATCTATAACCGATTCTTTTCCACTGGGTCGGATCAGCTTTTGGCTGAATTTTCATTCCGAGTGAAGCGAGGAACCTATGAAGATTGCCCCTTGCTTCTCACCTACCTGCTGAAGGCAGACAAAGACTTCTTTGGATGCTTATATTGCTATCATAATAACCCCACCTCACCTCCCCAGTCTATAAAACTCATTTTAAATACTTTTTCAGAGACTTCTTATAATTTACTTGACTCCTAAATAACATTTTTTATAATGTAGAGTAGATTTTTAATCTAACCATAATAAGTTAAATTAAAATATCTAATGAAAGGAGGTAGTCTAAAATGAGAAAGGGGATATTTATCAGTTGTGTGTTGTTGTTGAGTATTTGGTTTGTATTTATTTTGTCGGGCCAAAGTGGAGCGCAGGAGGTGATTAAGATTGGTTTTTTTGCCCCTATCACAGGTCCTGCTGCTGCTGATGGAATGAGTGCAAAAAATGCAGTAGAGCTGGGGTTAAAAGAGGTTAATGATGCAGGGGGTATAAAGGGTAAGAAAGTCGATCTCATCATCTATGATGATAGGCTCAATCCACAGGAGGCTGTAGCCATTGCCAATAAGTTGATTGAGAAGGATAAGGTCGTGGGAGTAGTAAGTGGGTCCTATAGCGGTCCTACAAGGGTTACAGCGCCTATATTCCAAAAGGCCCAGATTCCAATGGTAGCAGGCTATGCTGTTCATCCAGATGTGACATGGGATCCAAAAGAGAAGAGGCCTAATGACTTCTGCTTCAGAAACGGTTTCCTTGGCGAAATCGAAGGCGCAGCGGCCGCTGAGTTTGCGGTGAAGAATCTTAAAGCTAAAAGGATATCCCTAATCTTCATGGATAATGACTTTGGGCGTGCCATTTCCTCTGGCTTTGCCGAAAGGGCTGAGAAGTTGGGAGCTACAATACTTACTAAGCAAATGTATAAATTCCCTGGGGAGAAGGACTTTCGCCCCTATCTAACAAGGATCAAGGAGGGAAACCCTGATGTGATCTTTGCCGCAGGCTACTACAATGAAGCTGCCTCCATTGTTAGACAGGCAAAGGAGTTAGGCATTACCAGTCAGATACTCGGGGAAGAAGGATTTGATTCTCCAAAATTCTTGGAGATCGCAGGCCCTGCTTCGGAGGGTGTGATCATTGCAACAAATCTCGATAGAGATGACCCAAGGCCACTTGTCCAGAATTTTTTGGCAAACTATAGGAAGGCTTATCATGAGGATGCAGATATGGTCGGGGCATCGAGTTATGATGCCTTTATGATTCTGGTTAAGGCTATCGAAAAGGCAGGAGCAAATCCAAAGGCCATCCAAAAGGCCCTTCTTGAGACCAAAGATTATAATGGCCTTACAGGTAAGATTAGCCGATTCGTTCAGGGTGAGGTTGTAAAACCTGTTCAGATTCAAGTGGTA
This sequence comes from Deltaproteobacteria bacterium, assembly GCA_037440525.1. GTDB lineage: Bacteria > Desulfobacterota > BSN033 > BSN033 > UBA1163 > JBBITW01. The sequence goes on along the minus strand of JBBITW010000039.1, from coordinate 18,930 downwards.
AAGGGTGGAAAATTCCGTCGACTCGGAGTAATTGATAATCCAGAGGTGATCACACCACCAACCAAAAAATAATATTAAATGATCAGTGGTCAGTTTGCAATAAATCCCTTTAGAAGTAAGTTAAGAGAATGAAGGCTCTGGCTAATGATGAAGATTTCTAAAGGGGTATTCTAAATGGTAAAAGAAATATTCTTACTACTCACTGATCGCTCATCACTGAATTTATGCTTATTCAGCAACTCGCTAATGGGATTGCTATAGGAAGTGTTTATGCCCTTATTTCCCTTGGATTGACCATGGTATACGGGATCCTAAGGATACTACATGTGGCACATGCAGGTATTTATGCCTTGGGGGCCTATATTGGGTGGTTTGCATTTCGTATCATTGGTGAATTTTGGCTTTCATTGTTCATTGGAATGGCAGGGGCAGCCCTAACAGGTTATCTTGTGGAGCGTTTCCTTTATTCGCCCTTGCTTCATCTTCCCAGAATCGCTCCTCTCATTGTCTCGATCGGTCTATTCATTGCCATGGAGGAGGCCTTTAGAATTGTGGCTGGACCTCATACCCTAACCTACAATGCCAACATAGGCCTTGGAGATCTTTCCCTCGGGAGTTTCAAACTTACAGAGACACAGCTTTTAATACTTATGGTCACCCTTGCCGTTTTGATTTTTCTTTGGACTTTTCTTACAAGAACTCGCACAGGATTGGCCATGCGTGCCTGCGCAATGGATGCCGAGACCGCCTCATCATTTGGTGTTAATGTTAGGGCCATTATTACAGTGAACTTCATCATCGGCTCTGCAATGGCAGGTGCGGCAGGTGTTTTGATAGGTGTCTATGATAATCAGGTATGGCCAACCATGGGAAGTATCCCTGCTTATAAGGCATTGGCAATAGTTGTACTCGGTGGATTAGGAAATATTCCAGGAACAGTGCTTGCTTCCCTCGTTGTTGGCCTGGCTGAGACCTTCTTCATCGGGGTTTTAGCAATTCCCTTCCCAAGGGATGCAGTGGCCTTTGTGGCAATGATCCTGGTCTTGATGTTTAGGCCTTATGGATTATTGGGGAAGGCTTAAAGATATTAGATTCAAAATTAAAAAAATTCAACTGACAAATATTACATTATTTCAAGAAATATGATTAGCGGTTACTTGATTACCATTTTAATTACCTTGAGTATCTATGCGATATTGGCCCACAGCCTGAATATCATTACAGGTCGTGCTGGGCAGATTTCCCTTGGCCATTCAGCATTCTTCGGTATAGGGGCCTATACCTCTGCCTTACTTTATACAGAGGCAGGGTTCTCCTTCTGGATATCAGTCCCTCTGGCGGCCATTATCGCAGGGCTTGTAGGTGCCATTTTAGGAATTCCTTGCCTGCGTGTTCGTGATGACTTTCTTGCAATCACAACCATGGGAATTGTTTTTGTTGTGGAAGCTGTGTTCCTATACATTCCTTTCTTCGGTGGAGCAATGGGCATTGGAGGAATAGATCTTCCACAATGGTTTGGCCGAGAGATGGAAAAGATGGAATATTTTATTTTGATCTCAATTGTCCTTATTCTTTTGCTCCTTTTCGATAAGAAGTTGGAAAGATCATGGATTGGACTTGCCTGGTCTTCAATCCGTGAGGATGAGATTGCAGCTGAGGCTATGGGCGTAGATGTGGTTCGTTTTAAGGTGATGGCATTTATACTTGGTAGTTCTATAGCCGGACTCGCTGGAGGTTTTTATGCACATTTTCTCACTTTCATCATGCCACAGAATTTTGGTTTCGGCCAATCGATTATCATTCTCTGTATGGTAGTATTTGGTGGTATAGGGACACGCTGGGGTCCAATAGTTGGAGCTGTTATCTTGGGGGTACTGCCAGAGATTTCTCGGCCCATTATGGAATACCGAACCCTTATCTATGGACTTCTGCTTCTAACTATGATGAGGTTTCAACCAGGTGGTCTTCTTGGAGAGGAATCGATACTTCCAAGATTTATCAGGAGGATCGTTTTCCAGATGAAGGTTACCCAGTAAGGGTAAAAATCTTTATTAAATTGGGTTTATCAGAGAGATTATGCTTCTCGAGGTGAATGGGGTCAGTAAAGAGTTTGGTGGATTGAGGGCACTGGATAAGGTCAGTTTTACAGCCCGAGAAGGAGAGATATTAGGAATCATTGGCCCCAATGGAGCAGGGAAGACAACACTCTTTAACATCATTTCAGGTATTTATTCTCCTTCGGGAGGAGAAATACTGTTTCGCGGGAAATCCATACTAAAAATGAAGCCTCACCAGATTAGTCGTTTAGGGATTGGGAGGACATTTCAAATTGTTCGGCCTTTCCAGAACATGGACGTAGAGAGTAATGTATTGGTTGCCTATGGACATCGTTTTTATCAAAGCCTTCTCAAATCTACAGAAACTTACCTGCATCCTGAAATTTTAAAAGAAGTAGAGTACATTATAAATATAACAGGACTTAAACCCTATTTACGTCAAATGGCAAAGAATCTCCCATTGGGAATTAAAAAACGTCTCGAAATTGCAAGGGCACTTGCACTACGTCCACTTTTACTTTTACTCGATGAACCATCAGGAGGATTGCGTTTTGAAGAATCTTCCCAACTCATGGAGCTAATTCGCCTGATAAGTGAAGAGGGGATATGTGTTATTCTAATAGAGCACAACATGCAGATGGTGATGGATCTGTGTAAAAGAATTGTGGTTCTGGACCATGGTTCCAAGATTGCAGAAGGTTTACCGGATGAGATTCGTTCCAATCCTCAGGTAATACAGGCCTACCTGGGAAAGGAGGCTTGATGTTAGAGGTAAGGGGGATTGAAGTTTCCTATGGTGAGTTTCTTGCATTGAAGGGGATCAACTTCACTGTGGATGAAGGAGAAATTGTAACCATCATCGGGGCTAATGGGGCCGGAAAGAGCACAATACTTCGTGCTATAATGGGGCTTGTGAGATGCAGGAAGGGAGAGATCCTCTTTCATGGAAAGGATATTACAGAGACACATCCGCACCAGCGTGCCCGATTGGGAATAAGCATTGTCCCTGAGGGCAGAAAGATCTTCCCTGATCTCACTGTAGGAGAAAATCTTCTAATGGGTGCCTACCTTATTGATGAACGAAAAACGATCCAGAAAAATATGGATAATGTATTTGGAACATTTCCTGTTTTAAGAGAGAGATATAATCAAATGGGTAAGACCCTCAGTGGGGGTGAGCAGCAGATGCTTGCCATTGCTCGTGCATTAATGTTAAAGCCACGTTTGATATTGATGGATGAGATTTCTCTGGGTTTGATGCCTATCTATGTTGAGGAGAGCTTTAAGGTAATAGAAAATCTTCGCTATCAGGGTGTTACAATCCTCTTAGTGGAACAAAATGCACGAAAGGCACTGCAGACAGCCGATAGAGGATATTTACTTGAGACAGGGGAGATCATCTTGAGCGATACAAGTGATAATTTAGCAAGAAACCCCCAGGTAAAGAAGGCCTACTTAGGGGGCGCTTAAATAATGGTCATCAATTATTCTTATCTTCTGGTATTCTTAAAGTTCCCTCCACATCTTCAAGCTCAAACCACCACTTTTTCTCAGGTTTTGGTTTTCCATAACCAAAAATATCATCTGCCCTGACTGCGATACTTCTTGCGATTGAAGAATGCCTTACAGCCCATCCAACTGCTCGATGGAAAAGTGTATAGGGCTTGTTTGCTGGACAGACCTTTATGCATGTGCCACATCCTGAGCCTCTCTGATTTCCTACCCTCATGGCTGTGCATTTCTCTATGTCTGTTAACCAGCGTTCGTAACCATTATACATAACTTTATCCCCCGAGCTCAGTGCTCCTGAAGGGCATTCCCTGGCACATTTTTTACATTTGGAGCAGAAATCCTGAAGGCCAAAATCTATTGGTTTATCAATAGAGAGAGGGAGATCTGTGGTTACAACTGCAGCTTTAAACCTCGGACCCAGAAATGGATGAAGAACACAATCTCCAATCCTGCACATCTCTCCAAGTCCAGCCCAGAGGAGGATGGGTGGAACTACAACCTGATAATTTCTTGCATGATGAGCCCTCGCAGGATATCCTAATCTTCGGATGTAATCTGCGATTATACATGCTATAAATGCTGATGTTGAATAGGCCAAAAAGCTCATTGAGTTGCTTATCCAGTCATGACCGCTTGTGGCCCATGCTGTCCTCCAATCTTGGTCAACCAGTATAGCAATGGCATACTTATGATTCAACTCAATGGTTTCTCCATCAGGATAGCTATTTGTATAAACTGCATAAGGAGGTAATTTGCAAATCCCTACAGCATCGGCCCTGAGAAAATAAGCAAGCTCTTTTATATGACGGGATAAAAGAGAGGTATCTTCCACTAAAGGTGCCTTCTGTTTTGCCACAAAACCATCTACAACATCTCTCATATAAGCAGTCATCCACGCAAGAGATCCTGAGAGGGGATGTTTTGGAACAAATCTCAGAACCTCCCTTTTAAGAAATGGACCATAATCTCCACGCCTGGCTTTATTAAAACCGTTTTCCCTCTCATCCACCCTTTTTACCTGATCATCCAATATCTTAATTGTTGGTCTATCAACCCTTTTTATCTTATGCATAGGAAAAGGTTCAAAATCTCTCTTGTGGTAGCCACTCATAGAATACCTCCTTCGAAAAAATAGATAGATATTTATTTGAGTTTAAACCCCTTAAGATTCTTCATATGTTTTATATCCTGGGACATCAATCTTTCACAGGCACCTATGTCCCTTTTCCTCATTGCCTCAATTATAGCTTCGTGTTTTTCGTAGGTTCGTCTTGTAAATTTTTGGGTTCGGGTAGAATCCGGCAGCAAACGATTCAGGAGCTCAAATAGAGATTGGATTATTAATTTAAGCAGGGGATTTTCGGAAATTTCAGCAATCATCATATGGAAGTTGGCATTGATCTCCCGAATCTTCTCGCCTTCTTGAAATTTATCAATAAATCTTTGGTTGATCAATTTTAATCTCTTTATATCCCGATGATTTGCCTTCTTTGCTGCAAGCTTAATGATAGAGCATTCAAGGGTCTCCCTTGCCTCGAGTAGATGGGATAAGCTCACCCTTTGATTATAAAGGAGGTCACATACCGAGCTATATAGAGGGAGATGAAGATTGTTTGTGACAAAGGGTCCACCTTTTGCTCCAGGCTTAATTTCGATAAGGCCTGCCTGTTCTAATGATCTAAGGGTCTCCCTCACCACAACCCTGCTAACCCTCAATCGATTGGCCATCTCCCTTTCCGATGGAAGTCTTTGCCCGACCTTAAAATTATTTGAGAGAATAAGATGTTTTATTTGGGAGATGATCTTCTCGTTTAGCCTCTCTTTCTTAGGTGGGGTTAATGAGGATTGAATCAATTCTTTCATAATGGTATAACCATTACTCCATTTATAGAGAATTGTCAATATTTTTTTCTTGACATATAAGAAACATTAAATTATTTAATAGGGGAAAAGGAAAGATTGATCAACATTTTTTGGAAAAGTCCGCTATAGGGCAGGCAATGACTATTTAAGATCCCTGAATCTATGGAGTTGAAAAACCTTTTAAATAAGAGATGGAGAATCCTATGGAAAAGAAAAAGCTAAAAGTTGAGGAAAAGGTTGAGACCCTTGCCGGAGTTCAGGTAGGGATAAGAGCACCAAGGGGCTCAAAGCTTCATTGTAAGAGCTGGCAGACCGAGGCGGCACTGAGGATGCTCATGAATAACCTCGACCCAGATGTTGCAGAGAAACCTGCAGAGCTTGTTGTTTATGGAGGTTCTGGAAAGGCAGCAAGAAATTGGGAGGCCTACCATCTTCTGGTTAGGTGTTTGAAGAATTTAGAGAAAGATGAAACATTGCTCGTTCAATCAGGAAAACCTGTTGGAATTTTTAAAACACATGAAGATGCACCTCGAGTCCTGATTTCCAATTCAATGCTTGTTCCAAACTGGGCCAACTGGGAAAAATTTCGAGAGCTTGAGGAACTCGGACTTACCATGTATGGTCAGATGACCGCTGGAAGCTGGATCTATATAGGAACACAGGGTATTCTTCAAGGCACTTATGAGACCTTTGCTTCAGCAGCACGAAAACATTTTGGAGGAACCTTAAAAGGGAGACTCATCCTTTCTGCAGGCCTGGGAGGGATGGGAGGGGCACAGCCTCTCGCAGCTACCATGAAGGAAGGAGTATTTTTAGGGGGAGAGGTTGATCCCGAAAGACTCAGGAGACGTCTTGAAACAGGTTACCTCGATATGATGGTTGAAAATCTTGATGATGCAATAATCCTTGCCCTTGATGCAAAGGAGAGGGGTATTGCAAAGTCTATCGGCCTTTTGGGAAATGCAGCAGAGGTTCATCCCGAGATTGTTAAGCGAGGAATTGTTCCTGACCTCGTGACAGATCAGACTTCTGCCCATGATGCATTAAATGGATATATCCCTGCCGGACTTACATTAGAGGAGGCACTTGAACTCAGGAGGAAAGATCCAAAAGATTATATCCGTAGGGCAATGCAGTCAATGGCTGTTCATGTAAAGGCAATGCTCGAATTCCAGAAGAAAGGATCAATCGTATTTGATTATGGTAACAATATTAGAGCCCAGGCATTTGAGGCAGGGGTCAAAGAGGCATTCAACTATCCTGGTTTTGTGCCTGCATTTATAAGGCCTCTTTTTTGCGAAGGCAAGGGACCATTCAGGTGGGCTGCACTATCAGGCGATCCAGAAGATATATATAAGACGGATGAGGCTGTGATAAGAGAATTTCCAGAGGATACTTCATTGGTTAGGTGGATTCGATTGGCAAGAGAGAAGGTGAAATTTCAGGGACTTCCGGCGAGGATCTGCTGGCTGGGCTATGGCCAGAGGGCCCATATTGGAAAGGTATTTAACAGAATGGTTGCCAGAGGGGAATTAAAGGCACCCATAGTTATAGGAAGGGATCATCTCGATAGTGGCTCTGTTGCTTCCCCATATAGGGAGACGGAAGGTATGAAGGATGGCAGTGATGCTATAGCTGATTGGCCAATCCTCAACGCACTTCTAAATGCTTCGGCAGGTGCGACATGGGTTTCAGTTCATCATGGAGGAGGTGTGGGGATCGGTTATTCAATCCATGCAGGGATGGTTGTTGTGGCTGATGGAACAGAGGAGGCGGAAAAAAGACTTCTTAGGGTATTGACTACAGATCCAGGGACAGGGATAATGCGACACACAGACGCTGGTTATGAGGAGGCAATTCAGGCAGCAGAGAAAGGGGGGATTAAAATTCCAGGCGTAACAATCTATAAAAGGGAAGAATCTGAATAAAAAGAATCGGGGATCATTTTTTAAAGAATTAGTGTCAATTAGACAGTAGGTCATTGTGTAGCTGTAATCAATGACCATTTTAAATTTTTCAATTTATATAAAATATATTATACGAGGAGGTTTAAAATGAAAAGATACTTTGGCAAACTATTTCTTCTACTTTTTAGCATTTTTTTGGTCTGTGAAGTCGTCTATGGACAGGATGTCTGGCGCATAGGAACTATACTTCCACTGACAGGACCCCTTGCAAAGAATGGTATTAAGAATTTTGATGGAGTAAAGATTGCTACAGAAATGATTAATGAGCAAGGAGGAGTCTTAGGAAAGAAGGTTACACTGATCAGTGCCGATGCCCCAGATCCTCAGGCAGCAGCCAGTGAGGCAAATCGCCTGATAACGAATGAAAGGGTTACGGCGATTATCGGCACACAGGCAAGCAGCCTCTCAATGGCGGCGACTGTTGTGGCAGAAAAAAATAAGATTTTTTACTTAGAGAATGAAGGCATTTCAAGTCTGATTACAAACAGAGGTTTTAAATACCTTTTTAGGACAACTTTTGATAGTGATATGATGGCATTCCAGATGATCGATTTCTCCGCTGATATAATTGCCCCGAGGATTGGAAAGAAGGCAAAGGATCTGCGTTTTGCAATAGTGCATGAAGATGGAGGATTTGGCACATCCACGGGAAAGGCATTGATGGAAAGGGCAAAGGCATTGAATCTAAATATAGTTTCAACAGAAATTTACAGCGCCAAATCTGTCGACCTTTCAGGAATGGTGATGAAACTTAAACAGGCTAAGCCTGACATAATATTGGCTGCACAGTACATAAATGATTCTATCCTCTTCCACCGACAGGCTAAAGAATTGCAGTTTAAATCGATTGTGATCGGAACAACTGCAGGGCAGGGCAACCCCGATTTTATTAAGGCCTTTGGGAAGGAAGGAGATGGAGTAATGGCAGGGGGTATCCCTTCCGAGATATCAGTAGAAAGGTTGGGATCTCAACAGAAGAAGGATGCCTTAGAATTTGTTAAGCGCTACAAAGACACTCACAACGGAGAATATCCGAACCCTACTTCTTTTGTGGGTTTTGCAGGTGCATGGATATTTTATAAATTCATTCTCCCCAGAGCTAAGAGTCTTGAGCCCGAAAAACTTAGAGAAGCAGCTCTGAGCTTAAATATTCCACCAGGTCAGGGTGTACTCAATTGGGGAATAAAATTTGCTCGACCAGGTGAAAAGAATGCTGGGCAGAATATATATGCATCTGCAGGGATCAATCAATGGCAGGATGGAGAGCTAAAACTTATCTTTCCAAAAGAGATTGCAACATCTGACCTTAAATTGTAAATTGTATTACAGGGTCATAATTCGAATTATTATATATCTCCCTTACCCTTTTCATCGGGTGAGGGAGAATTTTATTTGAAATCCTATGGAAATTACCCTTTTGATACAACTAATGATTTCTGGGATCCTTCTTGGAGGGATTTATGCCCTTGCAAGTATAGGGCTGACGCTGATCTTCGGGGTGATGAAGATAGTTAACTTTGCACATGGCGAATTTTTAATGATTGCCATGTATATATCCTTCTGGCTTTTTCATTACTTTCATATCGATCCATATCTGAGTACACTTATAATGGTTCCTCTGATTTTTGGAGTAGGAATTGTTACCTACTCTCTTTTTATCAGACCCACCTTGAGTTCTTCTGTCCTTTGCCAGATCTTTATTACGGTAGGACTTTCAACTATCATTCAAAATATGGTTCTTCTATTCTGGTCGGCAGACTTTAGAAGTATTTCACTTCACTACGCCACACAGTCTTTTGTGCTGGGGCCGATCCCCTTCCTAAATATGGGGAAAGTCATGATAAGTCCTGTTAGATTGATAGCCTTTGTTTTGGCTATTTCCCTCTCTATAGCATTTTATTTCTTCTTAAGATTCTCTTATACAGGAAAGATAATAAGGGCAACTTCCCAGGATCGTTCAGCAGCTCTTCTGATGGGAATTAATATAAATAAGATTTATAAACTTACCTTTGCAATCGGTATTGTGCTTGTTGGATTGGCAGGAGGATTGCTTATGCCAATCTATACTGTCCATCCCTTCGTAGGATTTGACTTTGTTTTGGTGATGTTTGTAATCGTTGTTTTGGGGGGGATGGGGAATATCGTGGGTGCAATGATTAGTGGCTTGATCATCGGGATTGTAGAGATATTTTCAAGTTACTTTTTGGGTCAGGAAAGTAAACAGGCAGTATATTTTCTTCTCTTCATAGCGATATTAGTAGTAAGACCTTCAGGCCTCTTTGGAATAGAGAGAGAAGAGGAGTTAGAGAGAATTGAGTCATTTGAATAGAAAGTCCATATCAAACAAGAAGATAGTTTTGGTATTTATCTTACTATGCTTATTTATATTACCTCTTTTAATAAAGAATGATTTTTATCTCGACGGGCTAATCCTCATCTTTCTCTGGGGGGCATTTGCAGGGGCATGGAACATTCTTGCCGGATACGGGGGGATGATGTCACTCGGACATAATGCCTTTTTTGGGATAGGGGCCTATACCTCGACACTCCTTCTTCTACATTACGGATTGACACCCTGGATAGGGATGTTTATTGGGGGGCTACTTTCAAGTCTGATCGGTCTCATTCTCGGAATGATATGCTTTAGATTGAGAAGTCACTATTTTGCCCTTGCAACACTTGCCTTTGGAGAAGTCGGTTATATAATAGCTGTAAATTGGAGATCATTAACAGGTGGTTCAGAGGGCCTGGCACTTCCGATTCAACCAAGCCTATATAATTTCTCTTTTTCAGGGAAACTTCCTTATGTATATATAGGTCTATTTCTTTTTTTAACAGTTATTACCATTTCATATGCGATAGAGAATTCAAGATTGGGCTACTATTTAACAGCATTTCGTGAGAATGAAGATGCGGCAAGGGCCCTCGGGGTTAAAACAGGACAGGTGAGATTGATTGCGATGGGATTGAGTGCTTTTATATCTGCAATTGTTGGAACCTTCTATGCTCAATACGTTGTCTTTATTGATCCCATGAGCGTAATTCGCATCCAGATCTCTGTGCAGGTTGCATTGTTTGTCATCGTAGGGGGGATAGGAACAGCTTTGGGTCCGGCAATTGGAGCATTTATTTTTGTTCCCATTAGCATTCTTCTCAGGGCTAAGATGGGAACAGCCTTACCTGGACTCCATATGATTATCTATGGGATCATATTGATACTGGTTCTTTTATATATGCCACAAGGAATCTTCGAGAGATTGAAAAATAAGATACTACCTCTAAAAGGATGAAGGGGATTAAGAGTAATGCTTGAGGTATTCGGGGTTAGCAAATCGTTTGGAGGGAATATTGTCCTAAAAAATGTAAGTCTGAGGATTAATTCAGATGAGGTGGTGGGTCTTATTGGACCAAATGGTGCGGGGAAAACCACACTTTTTAATCTTCTCAGCGGATTTTATCATTCTAAGACAGGCTATATTAAGTTTGAAGGTAAGGATATTACTAAATTGAAACCTGAAGAGATATGCGGATTGGGAATATGCCGGACCTTCCAGATAGCAAAACCTTTCGTTAATATACCTGTGATAAAGAATGTCATGATAGGTGCCCTAAGCCACGAGAAGAATCTAAAGAAGGCAGAGGAGAGGGCTGAAGAGGTTTTAGAATTTGTAGGTTTATATGATAAAAAGAATCTCCTTGGAAAATCCCTTACAATTGCTGATAGGAAGCGACTTGAGATTGCAAGAGGTTTGGCTACAAAACCAAAACTTTTTCTACTTGATGAGGTGATGGCAGGACTGAATCCGACAGAGCTTCAGGAGATGGTTAAATTGATTGAGAGGTTAAATAGATCGGGGATCACCCTCTTTATTATCGAACATATTATGGGTGTAATAATGAGGGTATCAAGCAGAATTATTGTTTTGAACTATGGTGAAAAGATTGCAGAAGGTCAGCCTTCCGAGATTGCATCGGATGAGAAGGTGATTAAAGCTTACTTAGGAGAGGAGTTTTCGGTTGCTAAGAATTAATAACTTAAATGTCTTTTATGGAGATGTGCAAGTACTTTTTGATATTGAGATCAATGTGGAAGAGAGAGAATTTGTCTCTATTGTTGGGGCAAATGCTGCGGGAAAGAGTACCTTGCTAAAATCAATTTCTGGACTTCTGAAAAAGACATCTGGGATTATTAAATTCAAAGGAGAGCCAATCCTTGGGAAACCTCCATATGAAATTGTATGGATGGGAATTGTCCATATACCTGAAGGACGTAGAATATTTCCACTTCTTAGTGTCGAGGAAAACTTAGAGGTAGGAGCTTATCCTCGTAAAACAAAGAGAGAGGTCAGTAAGGCCTTAAAAGAGGCTTACAATCTTTTTCCTACCCTTTGGGAGAGGAGATATCAACTTGCAGGTTCTTTGAGCGGAGGAGAGCAACAAATGCTTGCCATTGCAAGGGGACTTATGTCTATGCCAATCCTTCTGACCGTTGATGAACCCTCTCTCGGACTGGCTCCTCTTATGGTTAAAAAGACATTTGAGGTTCTCAAGACCATTAATCAGGATAATGTAACAATACTCCTTGTTGAACAGAATGTATATAATGCATTGAATATGTCAGATAAAGGCTACGTGCTTGAGAACGGAAGAATTGTTCTCATGGGCAAAGGATCGGAACTTTTAAAGGATGAATATCTAAAAAAGGCATATATGGGAATATGATGGAGGGATAAGGTGAAGTTTGTCAATGAGCCAACTTACAAAAGGTATATTACAGGTTCAATTGAGCGGTTTGATGATCGGCTTACAGGATTTAGCCGTGGGAGGGTCGATCCTGAGGGAAGCAAATACGATAAGATGCATGAGAAGAGTGTAGATAATATCAGAAAGAAGATTCGTGGTAAGACCATCCTCGATCACGGCCTCTGGGTTGGAGGAAGAACGGTTGAATATGTAATGCGACGGACACAATATGGGAGAGAAGGCGCGCCGCAATTTAATAAGGAATATAGGATTGAGGATCGTTCACCTCATGAGATGAGCCAGATTATTAAACGGGTTGCTCGCTGGTTAGGAGCTGATTTAGTGGGTATTGCCGCATTGAATCGGGCATGGATTTATAGTCACTGGGGATATCAGAATGCCCATTATTGCCAAGCAGGAAAACCTGGAGAGCCGATCGAGATAGCCGAATCATACAAATATGTGATTGTTATCATCCAGGAGATGAACTATGAAATCGTGAAACGGACACCAGCAATCGAACCTGAGACAGATCTCGTCTATTCAAAGTTGGGATTTACAGCCTGTTCGCTTGCCACCTTTATAAGAGAGATCGGTTATAAGGCGATCCCTTCTGTAAATGAGTTGGGTATAAATATCGCTTTTGCTGTAGATGCAGGGCTTGGAGAGATGGGGCGAATGGGATTACTTATGACAAGGGAATTTGGACCGAGGTGCAGAATAGGGAAGGTCTTTACAGACCTTCCAATGGAGGTAGATAAGCCAGTTGATATAGGGGTTCAGGATTTCTGTGAGAAATGCGAAAGATGTTCAGTGCATTGTCCAAGCGGAGCCATTAAACGAGGAGAAAGAACAGATAAACCATGGGATGAATCAAATAATCGGGGGATGTTAAAATGGCCTGTTCATGCTATGAAATGCCTTGACTGGTGGGTTAAAAATGGATCACATTGTACGGTTTGTATTAGGGTATGCCCATGGAATAAACCAAACACTTCTTTTCATAGATTCGTTAGGTTTTTTGCTGAGAGGAGTCTCCTGACAAGATTTCTTGTATATATGGATGAAAAATCAGGATACGGCAGGCAGAAGATAAATTTTTTGGGGTAAAATGATGAAAAGAATCATTATTGATGGTGAACATCTGACGCTGGAAGATGTATTTGAGGTGGCTGAGGGGAGGGCATTTGTAGAGATATCTCCAAAGGTTGAACCGAAGGTGAGGCGTTCAAGAGATTTTATTGAGATGGCACTTCTTCAGGGTCAAAAGATTTATGGAGTGACAACAGGATTTGGTTTGCTCTCCGATCATTTGATAGATCATTCTCAGATTGAAGACCTTCAAAGAAACCTTATCCGTAGCCATTCAGTGGGTGTGGGGCAATATTTTGATGAAAAGACCACAAGGGCAATCATGCTATTGAGGGCCAATGTCCTCGCTATGGGCTACTCAGGTGTTAGGATGGAGTTAATAAATACCCTTGTTGATATGATAAATAAAGGTGTCCATCCTCTCATACCTGAACAGGGTTCTGTAGGAGCAAGTGGAGATCTTGCCCCATTAGCCCATCTCGCCTCTGTTTTAATTGGAGAGGGTGAGGCAATATTTCAAGGGAAGGAGATGTCAGGTAAGAAGGCAATGGAAGAAGCAGGGATCCCACTCCTTACACTTAAGGCAAAGGAGGGCCTTGCCCTTATAAATGGAACACAGGTAATGACCGCATTAGGTGTTCTGACACTTCTAAGGGCAGAAAGACTGTGTAAAATAGCTGACATTGTAGGTGCATGTACACTTGAGGCACTAAAAGGGACTTTCACTCCGTTTGATCCTGATATACATAGGGTTCGTCCATTTCCAGGACACCTCGATGTATCAAGAAATTTTCTCAGACTTGCTCGAGGAAGTGAAATTGCTGAATCTCATAAATTATGTCCGAAGATCCAGGATGCCTATTCACTCCGATGTATCCCGCAGGTTCATGGAGCTGTAAGGGATTCATTGGCTTATGTTCGAAAGATTCTTGAGATAGAAGTAAATTCAGCTACAGATAATCCTCTCATATTTGCTGAAGAAGGAAAGATACTTAATTGTGGGAATTTTCATGGAGAGCCTGTTGCCTTTGCGATGGATCTCTTGGGGATTGCTATATCTGAGTTGGGAAGCATCTCAGAGAGAAGGATTGAAAAGTTAATAAATCCTGCATTATCAGGTCTTCCAGCCTTTCTAACCCCAGAGGGAGGCCTTCATTCAGGATTGATGATGGTCCAGGTAGCTTCGGCATCCCTGGCCTCTGAGAATAAAGTCCTTGCTCACCCTGCAAGTGTTGATTCAATCCCCACATCTGCTGATAAAGAGGACCATGTGTCAATGGGTACAATTTCAGCAAGAAAGGCAAGGGATATTTTAAAGAATGCGGAAAATATCCTTTCAATGGAGCTATTATGTGCTATACAGGGTTTGGAGTTTTTGCTTCCATTAAAACCTGGAATAGGAGTCCAGGAGGCATTCAGGGTGGTTCGGGAGAGAGTTCCTCCGATCAAAGAAGACAGGAGGTTCTTTGAGGATATAAAAGGGATTCGACTCCTTATTGAATCCGGAAGGCTTCTCAAGGAGGTAGAACAAAAGGTTGGGAAATTAAATTAAAGCTAAGAGATATTAGGCTTGAAAGTTCTTCTTGACATAAAACCCATCTAAATTAATAATTGTGGGAATTAATAATTTTCATTTCAAAAAGAAAGGAGCTTAAATATTGAGAATTGAAAGATTGGCGAGAAAAGGTATCTTAGGTATTACCTCTTACATTCCCGGTAAATCTATTGAAGAGGTTAAGAAGGAATTCAAGGTAAAGAGATGGGTGAAACTCGCATCAAATGAGAACCTGCTTGGTCCTTCTCCGAAGGTATTAGATGCAATAAAGAAGGAGCTTTCGAATATCAATCTTTATCCGGAAAGCCCCTGTACAATCTTGAAAGAAGCACTGGCTAAGAAATTTTCAATCCCTGAGAATATGCTTGTAATATCAAATGGAGCGGATAACCTTATCCTTATGATTGCCAGTGCCTTTTTAAATGAAGGGGAAGAGGTGATTATGGCAGACCCAACCTTTCCCGTGTATACCAATGTGACCCAAATCATGGGTGGGAAACCCATTAAGGTGAGATTGAAAAATTATACACACGACCTGGACGGGATGTTGAAGAAGGTAAATGAAAAAACCAAACTCATTTTTATCTGCAATCCGAATAATCCAACAGGGACTGTTGTTTCCAAAAAAAACTTCGAGGGTTTTCTATCCAATCTTCCAAAACGGGTTATTGTAGTTTTGGATGAGGCTTATGGAGAGTTCGTAGATGAAGAATATTCTCTCAATGGTTTGAACTATGTGAGAGAAGAAAGGCAGGTGATCATCCTCAGAACCTTTTCTAAGGTATATGGACTGGCAGCCCTTAGGATCGGTTATGCCATCGGGAGGGAAGATATGATTCATTGCCTTTATCAGGTGAGAGATCCTTTCCCGGTAAACAGGCTGGCTCAGGTAGCTGCGCTTGCCGCCTTAAAGGATACTGTGCATGCAGAGAAATCCATCCAGATGATCAATGAGGGGAAGAGGTATCTCTACAGGGAGCTCGGAAGGATGGATCTTAGCTATGTTCCCAGCCAGGCAAATTTTATCTTCATAGATTTTCAGAGAGATATAGATAAGGTCTTTTATGATTTTTTACGGGAAGGAGTAATAATCCGTCCAGGAAAGGCATGGGGCTACCCGACCTGTGCAAGGGTGACAATAGGTAGGATGGAGGATAACCTCATATTCATCAAGGCCCTCAATAAGATATTAAAATAGAAATGGGTGGAAGAGTGTTCTGATAGAAAATGATTGAAAAGATAGAGGTGGACATCATTATAAGGAATGCTAATGAACTCCTTACCATCTCGCCCTCAGCAGGTGATGAGTCAGGATTGGGTATAATAAGGGATGGTGCGATCGCTCTGAAAGACGGAAGAATCCTGTGGGTGGGAAGGAGTGATAGATTACCAGAAAATTTTATTTTAAGCCCATTGGGAAAGGATATAGATGCCAGAGGAAGGGTAATCATGCCAGGGCTTATAGATCCTCATACCCATCTAATATTTGCTGGATCGAGGGAGAATGAGTTCGAAATGAGGATCAGGGGCCTTTCATACCTTGAAATTGCTGAGAGGGGTGGGGGAATCCTTTCAACTGTTGAGGCAACCAGAAGGGCATCATTTGAAGAGCTTCTCTCCCTCGGAAAGAAACGTCTCGAGAGGATGTTATCAAGAGGTGTAACGACCATTGAAGCAAAAAGTGGTTATGGACTTTCCCTTAATGACGAATTGAAGATTCTCAGGGTTATAAAGACTTTGCAGTCAGATCATCCCGTGGAGATTGTCCCCACCTTTTTAGGTGCCCATACAATTCCTAAAGAATTTAAGAATAGAAGGGAGGGCTATCTTGACCTCCTTATAGAAGAGATGATTCCAGAAGTTGCTAAGGAGAAACTGGCTGAATTCTGCGATGTCTTCTGTGAGGAGAAGGCATTCAGCATTGAGGAGTCAAGAAAAGTCCTTGAAACAGGAAGGCGTTATGGACTGAAACCCAAAATTCATGCAGATCAATTAACCCCCGGAGGAGGTGCAGAACTGGCAGCTGAATTGGGTGCCTATTCAGCAGACCATCTGGAGTATATCAGTCCAGAGGGTATTGAGATGATGTCTCAAAGGGGTGTAACAGCAGTACTTCTTCCTGGTTGTAGTTTCTTTCTATCGATGAAGAAGTTTCCCCCTGCAAGGGAGATGCTTGACAAAGGGGTCTTAGTTTCTCTTGCAACAGATTTAAATCCAGGCTCATCCATGACAGAATCCCTTCCATTGATGATGACAATGGGGTGCGTAATGTTCAGGATGACTCCTGATGAAGTAATTAGGGCTGTAACAATCAATGCTGCAAGATCGATGGATAGAGAGAATGAGATCGGGAGTCTTGATATAGGTAAAAAAGCAGATTTAATAATTCTTGATATACCAAACTATAAATATATGCCCTATCATTTCGGCGTTGATCATGTGGAAACGGTGATTAAAAGGGGAAAGGTTGTATACAACAGGTCAATTGGTTCTCGTCTTTAGATGGTTAATATGAGACTTTTAGAGTGTGTTCCGAACATTAGCGAGGGAAGAGATCAGGAGAAGATCAAATTGATTGCCGAAGAAATAAGGAGGCATCAGGAAGTTAAACTCCTCGATATTTCCTCTGATAAAGACCATAATCGAAGTGTATTCACTTTTATTGGTGAGCCGACGGCAGTAAGGGATGCTGCCCTCTCCATGGCTCTTAAGGCCATTGAACTTATAGATATGAGGAAACACAGAGGAGGGCATCCCCGCCTGGGGGCTGTAGATGTAGTCCCATTTGTTCCCCTATATGGTTTGGAAATGGAGGAGGTTGTAAGATTGGCCCAAGAGTTTGGCAGGGAGCTTGGGAAGAGAGGGGTTACAGTTTATTTTTATGGAGAGGCGGCCACGAGGCCCGAGAGAAGAGAGCTTCCTTTCATCCGTAAAGGGGAATACGAAGGGCTTAATGAGAGGATGAAAGATCCTTTTTGGAAACCGGATGAAGGACCATGGGAGTTTAACCCCAGATCAGGTGCTTCGATAATTGGGGCTCGTTTTCCCCTGATAGCCTTTAACGTTAATCTTAATACTAAGGATATTTCAATCGCAAAAGAGATTTCCCGAAGAGTTAGATTTAAAGATGGTGGTTTCCCTGAGGTAAGGGCAATGGGGGTGGATCTGAAAGAAAGGGGTATGGTGCAGGTCTCAATGAATCTAACCAATTATCGGGTAACAAATATCCCTAAGGTCTATGAATTTATAAAAAAGGAGGCTCTTGATAGGGGGATAGAGGTTAGTGGTTCAGAGATTGTGGGATTGATTCCTCTTGATGCGCTGGAAGAAATCATAAAATATTATTTGGGATATCCCGATTTTTCAACCGAGCAGGTGATCGAGAAGAGAATCTTAGAATTTGAATAGCCCTTTTAGAGAGGAATCGAAGGCAGAGGATATGGAGAGATTTTTAAAGAGGCTTTCTGAAGATACCCCTACACCAGGAGGTGGAAGTGCATCAGCCCTGGCAGTTGCTTTATCTGCCTCTCTGATTTCAATGGTTGCAGGGCTTTCAATAAAAAAAGGTAAGATTGAAGAGAAGAAACTGAGAAGGATAAAGAGAGAATCCTTAGCTATTCAAAAGAGGCTTGTCAAGGCAATAAATGAAGATGAAGAGGCTTATAATGAAGTAATCAAGGCATTTCGCCTTCCTAAAAATTCCGAAAAGGAGCATCTTTATCGAATCATGAAGATTCAGAAGGCCTACAAAAAGGCTATCGTTCCTCCAATGCTGGTTTGTAAAAATTCTATTAAACTTTTAGATTATTCAAAGATTCTTATCTCCCATGGCAATCCAAATGCAATAAGTGATGCAGGTGTTTCTGCCCTTCTTGCTGATGCGGCATTCAGGGGAGGGCTTCTCAATATTGGTGCAAATCTATCATCTTTAAAGGATAAAAATTTCTTGAAGAGAACGAAGATATTAATTGGAAAATTGGAGAAGAAAAGAGACCTTCTGATGGAGAAAATTTTAGACTCCCTTGTAAAAGTCTTTAATATTTAAATCTATCTTGTCTTTCCCTACTTAAAGGCTGTGTCGCAATCAGGTGTATGCCATGTTTGTCATTCCGAGCCTCTTTTTTCTGTCATTCCGAGCGAA
>JBBITW010000038.1:0-24107 GCA_037440525.1 Deltaproteobacteria bacterium | reverse complement strand
AGTTGAGGTTTGCCATTCGTGAGGGAGGGAGGACTGTAGGCGCAGGTGTCATCAGTGATGTCCTCGAATAAGGTTTTTATTAGAAAGACTTGATTGGATACTGGAGTTGAATGATGAGGAATATTATCTCTTTGGCCTGTACAGAATGTAAAAGAAGAAATTATTCTACAACAAAAAATAAGAGAAATACCCCTGATAAGATAGAGTTAAAAAAGTATTGTCGTTTCTGTAGAAGACATACGATTCATAAAGAGACTAAATAAGGTGATCAGGCAAAAAAGATAAAGGCCAGTAGCTCTAACGGATAGAGCACCGGACTCCAAATCCGGGTGATGGGGGTTCGAATCCCTCCTGGCCTGCCAGAAAAATTCGAGATACTTTAAAGATAAAAATCTTTCGGTGTTTAGGGTATCTAAAATTTGAGTATATAGAGCTCAGGTAATGGCCTTTGCAATTCAAGAAAAGATTTATATAGCTAAACAGTTTTTAAGGGAGGTGAAAACAGAGCTAAAAAAGGTGACCTGGCCATCCAGAAAAGATACACTTTCTGGAACAGCGGTTGTTTTAATAGCTGTTTTCATCATAGCAATCTTCTTAGGAATAGTAGATTCAGGCTTATCAGCATTGGTTAGAGAATTGTTAAAAAGGGCCATTAGTTAAAAAGGAGATAGTATTATTTCACTAAATATTGGTTAGGTATATGGCACAAAATTGGTATGTAGTTCATACCTATTCAGGATTTGAGAACAGGGCTAAACAGAACTTAGAAGAAAGGATTAAGAGCCTTGGGAAAGAGAAGTTTTTTTCTTCCATCCTTGTTCCCACAGAGACTGTTGTAGAGTTAGTTAAAGGGAAGAGAAAGACCTCTCAAAGAAAGATTTTCCCTGGATACATTTTGGTTCAGATGGAATTGAATGAGGAGACATGGCATATTGTGAAGGAGACCCCAAAGATTACAGGCTTTGCAGGGGATAGCAAGAGACCCACTCCACTTTCGGATAAAGAAGTGGAGGAGATCTTAGCCCAGATGAAAGAGGGGGTCTCGAGGGTAAAATCAAAGATGACCTTTAATGTAGGAGACAGTGTTCGTGTCATAGATGGTCCTTTTGTCAACTTTATTGGAACTATTGAAGAGGTAAAACCCGAGAAAAGGAAACTAAAGGTATTGGTTTCTATATTTGGAAGGGCTACACCTGTGGAATTGGATTTCATACAGGTGGAAAAGAATTGATGAGTTATGAGTTAAGGAGCGGAAGATGGCAAAAAAAGTTGTGGGGATGGTGAAATTGCAGATTCAAGCAGGACAGGCAAATCCTTCACCTCCGGTGGGACCGGCCCTTGGACAACACGGAGTAAATATTATGGAATTTTGTAAGGCCTTTAATGCTCGAACCCAGGGTCAAGAGGGAATGATAATTCCTGCAGTTATCACCATATATTCAGATCGTTCTTTTACATTCATTACGAAGACTCCACCTGCTTCTGTACTTTTGAAGAAGGCTGCAAAGATTGTCAAGGGTTCAGGCGAGCCGAATAGAAATAAAGTGGGTAAAGTGACTAAGGAACAGATCCGAGAGATTGCCCAGATCAAGCTTAAGGATCTTAATACAATGGACCTCGATAGCGCTATTAGAACCATCGAGGGAACTGCAAGAAGTATGGGATTGGAGATTGTTTGAGAGAAGACTATGGCACATAGAGGAAAGAAATATTTAGAGGCACTAAGCAAAGTAGATCGTAATAAGAGGTATGATTTAGAGGAGGGGATAAGGCTTCTTCTGGATACGAGCTATGCTAAGTTCGATGAAGGAGTGGACATGGCTGTGAGACTCGGTGTGGATCCTAAGAAGCCTGATCAGATGGTGAGGGGGACAGTAGTCCTCCCCCATGGAACAGGCAAGGAGGTTAAGGTATTGGTCTTTGCCAAGGGGCAAAAGGAAAAAGAAGCCCAAGAGGCAGGCGCAGATTTTGTAGGAGGAGAGGATCTCATTGAGAAGATATCAAAGGGCTGGCTCGATTTTGATAAGGCTATTGCAACTCCAGATATGATGGGATTAGTGAGTAAACTTGGAAAGATACTTGGTCCCAGGGGTTTAATGCCCAATCCCAAAATGGGAACGGTGACCTTTGATTTAGAGAAGGCTATTAAGGAGATTAAAGCTGGAAAGGTAGAATTTAAGGTGGAGAAGGCTGGTATAGTCCATATCCCTGTTGGAAAGGTATCCTTTGGGCTACAGAAGCTGTTAGATAATATAAAATCAGTTCTGGAAGTTATCCTTCGTTTAAAACCACCGACAAGTAAAGGGATTTATCTAAAGGGTGTTGCTGTATCGACCACCATGGGACCTGGAATTAAGATAGATCCATTACAAATAAAAAATATTTTAAAATAACTTTATATAATATATAGCACGGATAGCCTCAGGAGGTAAATCTAATTGAACAGAAGGGAAAAGGAGAAGATAGTAGCAGATTTTTCTAAAAAGGTAGAAGGCCTTAAGGCCATTGTCCTGACCAATTACATAGGTTTAAATGTTGAGCAGATGAATAATCTCAGGCGACTTTTGAAAGAGGAACGTATTGACTTTCATGTAGTTAAGAATACACTGATGAGGTTGGCCTTCGCAGGAACAGAATTACAAAGTTTAAATAATTACTTTGAGGGTCCAACAGCGGTGGCCATCTCTTATGGAGATCCCACCACTCTTGCCAAGATCTTATCAGATTTTACTAAGAATCAACCTTCCTTTAAGGTTAAGGTGGCTATAGTTCAAGGAAGGATCCTCCCCCCTGAGGAATTAAAGGCACTGGCTACAATGCCTTCTATAGGGGTTCTTTTTGCTCAAATAATGGGCGAAATTCAATGCCCGGCACAGCAGGTTGGGGGAGCCATCCTTGGTGCTCTTCAGCAGATCATTGCTATCATTCAGGCAAGGGTGGATCAACTTTCAAGTGGAGATGAACCGAAAGCTTAATCTTCCCGATTTATCACTTCAAAGGAATCGGGTTAAATTAGATAAAGATAGGAGGTCTTATTAAATGGGAGATGTTCAGAGGATAGCAGATGAAATCAGTAGTCTAACATTACTCGAGGCAAGGGATTTAGTGAAGATCCTCGAGGAGAAGTTAGGAGTTAAGGCACAGGCACCCATAGCCGTAGCTCCAGTGGCTGCACCAGGTGTTGCTGCAGGAGCGGAGGCAGCACCGGCAGAAGAAAAGACAGAATTTGATGTCATCCTGACAGGCTTCGGTGATAAGAAGATCCAGGTTATCAAGGTTGTCAGAGAGCTCACAGGATTAGGATTGAAAGAGGCAAAGGATCTTGTTGAAGGTGTTCCCAAACCGGTAAAAGAAGGGGTTTCCAAAGAGGAAGCAGCCTCGATAAAGAAGAAGCTCGAAGAGGCTGGTGGAACTGTTGAAGTAAAGTAGGGAATTTTTGGAGAGTGGTAAGGACATTGTTGTCTCCTTCCAAAAGGACAAAAATAATCGTTATTTAAGGTCCCAAGGGGAGGAGACTTTTTGTTTACAAAGAAGGAGATATTATGGCAAGTATTGTCCCTATCTATAGGAGGTATCGTAAGAATTTCTCTAAGATCAAAGAGGTGCTTGAGATCTCCAATTTAATTGAGGTTCAGAAAAGGTCTTATGAAAATTTTCTTCAGGCAAATGTTGATCCTGAAAATCGTAAACCTGTAGGACTTCAAGGGGTATTTAAAACCGTCTTTCCGATTAAGGATTTCTATGAAACCGCTTCATTAGAGTTTGTCAGTTATCGCCTTACCGAACCTAAATATGATGTAGAGGAATGCCTTCTGAGGGGGATGACATATGCCGCCCCAATTAAGGTAACCGTTAGATTGGTGGTGTGGGATGTAGATGAAGAGACAAAGGTGAGAAGTATTAAAGCTGTGAAAGAGCAGGAGGTCTACTTTGGTGAAATACCTTTGATGACAGAAAATGGGACATTCATTATAAATGGAACAGAAAGGGTAATTGTAAGTCAACTCCATCGCTCCCCAGGGGTCTTTTTTGATCAGGATCAAGTTAAACCTCATGGGGGTGGAAAGATTTTTTATTATGCCCGGATTATCCCTTATCGGGGCTCCTGGATCGATTTTGAATTTGATCAGAAGGACTTACTGTATGTTCGAATTGATCGACGTCGAAAGATTCCGGTTACAGTTCTACTTCGAGCCCTAAAATATACAAAGCAAGAGATACTTGATTATTTCTATCATAGAGAAAAGATTATCCTTCGAAAGGGGAAATTCCTTAAAGAGATATCCAGAGAGGTGCTTGTTGGACAGAAGGCACCAGCTGATATTATTGACCCAGAGACCCATAAGGTCATCCTAAAGAAACACCGTCGTATTACTGAGGAGTCTTTCAAAAAACTGGAGATGACGAAGATCAATACCATCCCTGTGGAGACACAGGATCTTATAGGGAAATATCTGGCGAGGGATATCGTTGATCGTGAAACTGGAGAGGTGATCGCAGAGTCAAATGAGGAAGTGACCGAAAAACTTCTCAATGAGATCATGGAACGAAAGATAGAAGAATTTGAGGTTCTTTTTATCGACAATATAAATGTTAGTTCTTCGCTGCGAGATACCTTAGTGGTAGACAAGATTGAGTTGAGCAGGGAGGAAAGGGAGAAGATTTCTCGACTCGAACTTGATAAATCCCTTCGTGAGGTTGAGTCGGAAAGGGCACTGATTGATATTTATAAAAGGCTTCGTCCCGGAGACCCCCCAACAATCGATACAGCTATCAGCCTATTCTATAATTTATTTTTCAATCCCGAACGATATGACCTTTCGAAGGTAGGAAGAATGAAGCTTAACCATAAACTCGGTTTGAGAGGAAATCCTCCTAAGATACTGGTTTTTACGGAGAAATGGAAGAAGGAGGCCCTTGACGCAGGAGCCACCTATGCAGGAGGAAAGGATTTGATAGATCGGATCTTGGGGGGATGGCTCGATTTTGATGAAGCAATCGCCACTTCAGAGATGGTTGATGAGATTAAGGTTCTTGAAAGAATCCTTCATCCTATAGGGCTCATGCCATCTTTAAGGGATGGGACGATCACAGATGATGTTCAAGAAAAGATTAGAAATATTTTGGAGGATGAAAAAACGACCTTGAGGAGAAGGGATATCCTCGAGGTTGTGAGATATCTGATAAGATTAAAGGATGGACAGGGTTCTGTTGATGACATAGACCACTTAGGGAATCGTCGTGTAAGGACAGTAGGGGAATTGTTGGAAAACCAATATCACATTGGATTGGTGAGGATTGAAAGGGCTATAAAGGAGCGTATGAGTTTACAGGATACAGAGACATTGATGCCTCATGACCTGATCAACTCCAAACCTCTCTCAGCGGTCATCAAAGAGTTTTTCGGTTCAAGTCAACTCTCCCAGTTTATGGATCAGACAAATCCCCTTTCTGAAATTACACACAAGCGAAGGCTTTCTGCATTGGGACCAGGAGGACTTACAAGGGAAAGGGCAGGATTCGAGGTGAGAGATGTCCATCCAACTCATTATGGAAGAATCTGCCCTATCGAGACACCAGAAGGTCCGAATATCGGACTTATTACCTCCCTCAGCACCTATGCACGTGTAAATGATTATGGATTTATTGAGACCCCTTACAGAGAGGTTGTTCAGGGAAGGGTAACAAATAATATTCGATACCTTTTTGCCCTGGATGAAGAAGAAGAGATAGAAGGACAGAAGCCTGCCATTGCCCAGGCCAATGCCCCTATCGACCGCGAGGGGAGATTTACAGCACCTCTTGTCTCAGCCAGAAGGGGAGGTGAGTTTGTTATGGTGAAACCAGAAGAGGTAAGATATATGGATGTCTCCCCAAAACAGTTGGTTAGCGTTGCAACCTCACTTATCCCTTTTCTTGAGAATGATGATGCAAATCGTGCCCTCATGGGATCGAATATGCAGAGGCAGGCAGTTCCCCTTTTAAGAACGGATGCTCCACTCATTGGGACAGGGATGGAGGGAATTGTTGCAAGGGATTCAGGGGTGACAGTGGTTGCAAAGCGAAGTGGAGTGGTTGAAGATGTGGATGCCTCTCGAATTGTAATACGGGCTGAGGAGGATGGTCAGAGAGATGATGATACTGGAGTTGATATCTACACACTCATCAAATATAAACGATCCAATCAAAATACATGCATCAACCAAAGGCCAATCGTCAGTGTTGGCGAAAGAGTGAATAAGGGTGAAGTGATTGCCGATGGACCGGCAACTGATATGGGAGAATTAGCATTGGGAAGAAATGTTCTTGTAGCCTTTATGCCATGGGGTGGTTATAACTTTGAAGATTCAATACTTATAAGTGAAAGGTTACTGAAGGAGGATACATATACCTCCATCCATATAGAGGAGTTGGAGTGTGTGGCTCGGGATACAAAACTCGGGAAAGAGGAGATTACATGTGATATCCCAAATGTAGGTGAAGAGGCATTAAAAGATCTGGATGAAAGTGGAATTATAAGAATTGGAGCAGAGGTTAAACCTGGAGACATACTTGTGGGGAAGGTTACTCCAAAAGGAGAGACCCAACTCTCTCCTGAGGAGAAACTCCTTCGAGCAATATTTGGTGAAAAGGCAGGGGATGTAAGGGATACATCGTTAAGGGTTCCCCATGGAATCGAGGGTATTGTCATAGATGCCAAGGTATTCTCACGGAAAGGTCAGGAAAAGGATGAAAGGATGAAGGCTATTGAGGAGCAAGAGAAGGCAAGGCTCCTCAAGAATCAGGCAGATGAGATTCGAATTATTCAGAACACAACCAGGCGAAAGATTGGGAAATATCTTATAGGGAAGAGAGTGGCTCATCGTATTGCGGATGAAAAGAAGAACCGCATCTATTTAGAGGCGAAGGAAAAGATTAGAGAAGAAAACCTCTTATCAATCCCCTTCGATAAACTGAGGGAAATAGATGTTCTGGAAGGGAAGAAGGTGATGACTGAGGTTTATAGTCTCCTCGATCGTGCAGAACTTCAGATAAATTTGGTTAAAGGGGTCTTTTCAGAAAAGATTGCTAAACTGAAAAAGGGCGACGAACTGGCTCCGGGTGTGATAAAAACTGTCAAGGTATATATTGCTATGAAAAGAAAGCTTTCTGTTGGTGACAAGATGTCAGGTCGTCATGGAAACAAAGGGATTATCTCTCGTATACTTCCTGAAGAGGACATGCCATATTTAGAAGATGGTACACCTGTGGATATAGTGCTTAACCCCTTAGGAGTTCCTTCACGAATGAATGTGGGGCAGATACTTGAGACACACCTCGGATGGGCAGCCAAAGGATTGGGATGGAAAATTGAAGAGTATCTTAGAAAGAATTATAATCCGAAACTAATTCGAAGGAGAATTAAGGAGATATACTCTTCAAAAGAGGTTAATGACTTTCTCGATCAGGCAAGTGATGAAGAGATAATTGAATTGGCTCGTAAATTGGGCGGAGGAATATATATGTCTGTCCCTGTATTTGATGGTGCTTCTGAAGAGGAGATTAAAGAGCATTTGAGAAAGGCCGGACTTCCTGAAAGTGGGCAGACTATCCTTTACGATGGTAGGACAGGGGAACCATTCCATCATAAAGTTACTGTGGGTTATATGTATCTTCTGAAACTCCACCACCTTGTGGATGATAAGATTCATGCACGTTCTATAGGTCCTTATTCACTGGTTACCCAGCAACCATTAGGGGGTAAGGCACAATTTGGTGGACAGAGGTTAGGGGAGATGGAGGTCTGGGCCTTAGAGGCTTACGGAGCAGCACATACACTTCAGGAGTTCTTGACTGTAAAATCTGACGATGTGGCTGGAAGGACGAGGGTTTATGAGGCGATTGTAAAAGGAGAACATACACTTGAGTCAGGTCTACCGGAGTCATTCAATGTCTTGGTCAAGGAACTTCAGAGCCTTTGCTTGGATACCGAGCTGTTAGAAGAAAAGAGAGAAGAATTTTAGAAGAACGAAGAGCGATAAGCGATAAGCGATAAACAAGGAGGGAAACCTTGGAAGATTATTTATCATTTGTTGATAAGGGGAAGAGTTCAATCAATTATAATGCTATACGTATCTCCATCGCCTCTCCTGAAAAGATTGAGTCATGGTCACATGGAGAGGTAAAGAAGCCTGAGACGATTAACTATAGGACATTCAAACCTGAGAAGGACGGCCTATTCTGTGCAAAGATATTTGGTCCCACCAAGGATTATGAATGTAATTGTGGAAAGTATAAAAGGATGAAACATCGTGGGATAGTATGTGAGAAATGCGGGGTGGAAGTAATACAGTCGAAAGTAAGAAGGGAGAGGATGGGACACATAAGATTGGCAACTCCTGTAGCCCATATCTGGTTTCTGAAAAGTATACCGAGCAAGATTGGTATACTTGCTGACATGACCTTAAGGGAGCTGGAGCGGATTCTCTACTTCGAGGCATATCTTGTACTTGATGGGAAGAAGACTCCTTTTAAGAGGGGTGAGATACTTTCAGAAGAGAAATATAGGGAGGCAAAGGAAAAATATGGGGATCAGTTGGTAGTCTCACAGGGGGCTGAAGCAATTAGAGAACTTTTAAAATCGACCGATGTAAAAGAGCTCTCTATGAAGCTACGAACAGAGATGAAAGAGACAACATCTGAGGCAAAAAAACGCCGTCTTGCAAAGAGATTAAAGATCATTGAATCCTTTCTCGAGTCAGGGAATAAACCTGAATGGATGATTCTGGAGGTGATCCCTGTAATCCCTCCAGATCTTAGACCTCTTGTTCCTCTTGATGGAGGTCGTTTTGCAACCTCAGATCTAAACGATCTTTATCGAAGGGTGATTAACCGAAACAATCGGTTGAAGAGACTCCTCGAATTGAATGCACCTGAGATTATCATCCGTAATGAGAAGAGGATGCTTCAGGAAGCGGTGGATGCCCTTTTCGATAACGGTAAGAGGGGAAGGACTATCTTAGGAGCTAATAAAAAACCCCTTAAATCATTGAGTGATATGCTCCGAGGGAAACAGGGTCGTTTCAGACAGAATCTATTGGGAAAACGTGTTGACTATTCCGGAAGGTCTGTGATTGTCATTGGTCCGGAATTGAAACTCCATCAATGTGGACTTCCAAAGAAGATGGCACTTGAGCTTTTTAAACCCTTTATCTACCATCGCCTTGAAGCTAATGGTTTGGCAACAACAATCAAGAGTGCCAAAAAGATGATAGAGAAGGAAAGGCCAGAGGTATGGGATGTTTTAGATGAAGTTATAAGGGAACATCCTGTCCTACTAAATCGTGCACCAACTCTTCACCGCTTGGGTATTCAGGCTTTTGAACCCATTCTCATCGAAGGTAAGGCTATACAGCTTCATCCACTCGTCTGTTCTGCATTCAATGCAGACTTTGATGGAGATCAGATGGCAGTTCATGTCCCACTTTCTGTAGAGGCACAGGCTGAGGCAAGGATTCTTATGATGTCCACAAATAACATCCTTTCTCCAGCTAATGGAAAACCAATTATTGTTCCGACTCAGGACATAGTCCTCGGGATATATTATATGACCCGGGAACGTCCTTATACGAAAGGGGAAGGAAAGGTCTTTTCAAATCCTGAAGAGGTCAGGATTGCATTTGATGCAAATGAGGTTGATCTCCATGCAAGGATTAAGGTACGCATTGATGGAGAGTTAACAGATACAACTGTGGGAAGGGTTCTCCTAAAAGAGGTTCTACCAAAGGATATCCCATTTCATTTAATAAATAAGGTTATGAAGAAGAATGAATTGGCAAATCTCATAGATTATTGCTACAGGTATTATGGGGAAAAGAATACGGTTTTGCTCTCAGATCGTTTGAAAGATTTGGGATATCGCTATGCCACATTGGCAGGTATCTCTATCTCCATTAATGATATGTTAATACCTTCTAACAAGGAGGCTTTACTCAAGGAGGCTCAAAAAGAGATTGAGAGGGTTCAAGAGCAGTATACAGAGGGGTTAATCACAGATGGGGAGAGATACAACAAGGTGATCGACATCTGGGCAGAGGTGACTGAAAATATTGCAGGTGTTATGCTGAGGGAATTGGGTAGCGAAGTGGTGGAAGGTCCTAATGGAGAAAAGGTGACCATTGAGAGTTTTAACCCTATATATATGATGGCAGATTCAGGTGCAAGAGGTAGTGCTCAACAGGTAAGGCAATTGGCTGGGATGCGAGGTTTAATGGCAAAACCCTCAGGAGAGATTATTGAAACTCCAATCACAGCCAATTTCCGTGAAGGTCTTACAGTTTTACAATACTTTATCTCTACGCACGGTGCAAGAAAGGGATTGGCCGATACAGCCTTAAAAACTGCCAACGCAGGTTATCTTACAAGAAGATTGGTAGATGTGGCCCAGGATGTGGTGATCACTGAACTGGATTGTGGAACTTTGGATGGTATAGAGGTAGAATCGCTTGTTGAGGGAGGAGAGATCATCGAATCAATGAGGGAGAGAATTCTCGGGAGAGTTGCACTGGAGGATATAAGAGATCCCTTCACAGGTGAGGTGATTGTTAAAGGTAATGAGGAGATAGATGAGACCTTGGCAGAGCGTATCGAAGATGCAGGAATTGATAAGATAAGGATTCGTTCTGTGCTCACATGTAAATCTGAAAGGGGTGTATGTGCATTATGCTATGGAAGGGATTTAGCCCGAGGGAGACTTGTTAATGTTGGCGAGGCAATCGGGATTATTGCCGCCCAATCCATTGGAGAACCAGGTACCCAGTTGACAATGAGGACGTTCCATATCGGTGGGACAGCAAGCCGGAGGGCAGAACAGACAACCCTTGAGGCTCGAATCGATGGTAAAATAAGGTTCTACACTTTAAAAACAGTTAAGAACCGTGAGGGAAACCTTGTTGTAATGAATCGTAATGGAGAGATTGCCATTTTGGATGAAAGCGGGAGAGAACGAAGACGATATCCATTAATATATGGAGCAAAGCTGAAGGTTAAAGATGGACAGAAGGTAAGGGAAGGTGATATGCTTGCAGAATGGGATCCTTATTCCATTCCTGTTTTGACTGAGGTTTCGGGTAGGGTAAAATTCGGGGATATCATTGAGGGGGTTACCATGCAGGAACAGGTGGATGAATTTACTGGACTATCGAGAAAGGTGATTATTGAGTCAAAAGACCCGGAACTTCGACCGAGGATCTCCATCAAGGATGATAAGGGGAAGACAATGAACTTACCCGGTTCTACCTCACAGGCACGATATCTTCTTCCTGTAGGTGCAAATATCTTTGTATCTGAAGGAGATATGGTGGAGGCAGGAGATGTTATTGTAAAGATTCCACGGGAGACAACAAAGACAAAGGATATTACAGGAGGTCTTCCAAGGGTAGCAGAGCTATTTGAGGCGAGAAGGCCAAAGGAATATGCATTGATATCAGATATTGACGGGATTGTGGAATTTGGAAAGGACCTCAAGGGAAAGAGGAAGGTCATAATCAAACCTGATGTGGGTGAACCAAAAGAATATATCATACCAAGGGGAAAGCATATAAGTGTTCATGAAGGAGATTTTGTGAAAGCAGGTGAGGCTTTAATGGATGGTCCAGCAAATCCTCATGATATCTTGAGGGTATTGGGTGATAAGGCCCTCGCCCGATATTTGGTTGATGAGATACAGGAGGTTTACAAACTTCAGGGAGTAAAGATTAACGATAAACATATTGAGGTTATTGTCAGGCAGATGCTTAAGAGGGTGCGGGTGAAGGAGGTTGGAGATACCAGCTTCCTTGTAGACGATCAGGTTGAAAAATATGTCTTTGAGAAGGAGAACGAGAGGGTATTGAGGGAAGGGGGAAAGCCGGCTATTGCAGAACCACTATTTTTAGGAATAACAAAGGCTTCTCTTATTACAGATAGCTTTATCTCTGCCGCATCCTTTCAAGAGACTACAAAGGTACTCACCCAGGCAGCTGTTGCTGGAAAGACAGACTATCTGAAGGGATTGAAGGAGAATGTGATTATGGGAAGATTGATACCAGCAGGGACAGGACTTCCTCGACTTAAAAGACTGGATCTCTGGGTGGAAGGATACGAAGGAGAAGAAGCCCCTATTGGCTTAGGAGAGATCTCTTCAGAATCCCCTGCATAAAAGCATTGTGCACCGATAATATTTAAGAATTTTAAATAAGAGCTCTGAAAAAGTTCTGTAATGATTGGGGAGATAGTGTTCCAAACCCTTCGAATACCTCTCCACCCCACCAGTCTATAAGACTCTTTTTAAATATTTTTTCAGAAGTCTTTAAATTTTATGGTGGTTTAATAGACAGCCCATTCGGCAGGATAAAAAATGGGCCTCTTTTTTTCTTCATTTTATTGCACCTAATCTCTTTTTTGCCATCTCTGCCTGCTCAGAATGGGGATAATGTTCTATCACCCTTTTTAGCAGATTTTTTGCATTATTCTTATCCCCGATTTCAAGAAAGGCAAGGGCTTGTTTGTATAGAGAAGGGGGAACTTTATCTCCTTCAGGATATCTTGTAATAACTTTCTCATATTCGAGTATTGCCCTTTCATAGTCTTTCTTAATAAAATAGGTTTCAGCAATCCAGAATTGGGCATTATCTGAAAGCTCTGTGTTTGGATATTGTTTCAGAAAGGTTTCAAATTTTTTCCGTGCAAGATCTAAATTCCCTCTCCTAAATATCTCGTAGGCATCTTTATACAGCTCTTCTCCTCCTGTTGGAATTGCTTTCGTTTCCTCAGGAGGCTCCTTACGAGGAGTTCTCTCCACATCTCGAGGTTTGGATGGTTGGGTTATCTTCACATCCATACCCTTTATATAATCATCAATTCTTTTAAGCTGTTCTTCTAATTGCTTTATTCTCTCTTCTTGGGTTCTCCTTTTTTCATCCGAAACCCTGTCTTTCTCCTCGAGGATTTTTATACGGATATCCAGATCCTCTTTTATCCTGTTAATCTCTTTTGCAGGCCTTTTCAGAAACTCCTTATATTCTTCAAAACCTGTTGACATTGTTCGGGTCTCAGCCTGCAGTCCTTCAAGTCGAAGAAGGAGATCCGCCCTAAGTGCTTGAACATTGGCCTGAAGCTTTTGGTTCTCAGCTCTCAGGGCTGATATTTCATTCTGGAGGTATTCAGACCTTTCTTTGATTGAGTCATTTTCCTTACGAACCTGGTTCAATTGAGATTGAACCTGATTAAGCTGGGATCGTATCTTAAGGATATCGTCATCGAGGATCTGAACATCTTCTATTGTTGCACATCCATAGATAGAAGACACCAAGGTAAAGATGAGAATCATCGTTATTTCCTTGATGTCTTTTAATTTACACTTATAGATTTTCACTCTCATATTTAAGTATTTTTCATTTGGACAAGATAACGAAATGGGCCCTTCTGTTTTTTGCCCATGCCTCCTCATTATGACCAGGATCGAGAGGCCTTTCTTCTCCATAGCTGATGGTGGAGATTCGATCCGGAGAGATTCCTAATGATATAAGGTAACTTTTCGCACTGTTGGCGCGCCTTTCACCGAGTGCAAGGTTATACTCATTTGTTCCCCTCTCGTCGCAATGCCCCTCAATTTGAAACCTTACTTTAGGAAATTTGTGGAGTATGGCTGCATTCTCTTTCAGAATCTCTGCATCCTGTGGTCGAATATCATATTTATCGAAATCAAAGTGAATATCTTTTAGAAGACTGCTCTCAAAAACCTCTCCTTCGATACCAGGGGTTTTCTTTGCCACAAGGCTTTTTTCAAATTCCTTGGCAGCCTGAGCTCTCCTTGCCTCTTCTTCCCTGGCCTTTGCTAACTCCCTTTCCCTGGCCTCTCTTGCGGCACGTTCGGCCTCAAGCCTTGCAGCCCTCTCCCGTTCAGCCGCCTCTTCCGACTTACTCACAGATGGTTCCTCTTTCACAACCGTCTTCTTTGGACACCCCATGGAGAATAAGATAACCGAGAAAGAAAGGATCATGAAAATTATAATTTTTTTAGTCATAACTGACCTCCTTTAATTATTTTATTGTTTCTAATTTTTTCTTTGCCAATTCGGCCTGCTCGGATTTAGGATATCTTTCTATAACACGTTTAAATATATTTTTAGCATTATTCTTGT
The DNA here is from genome assembly GCA_037440525.1 of Deltaproteobacteria bacterium. Taxonomy (GTDB): domain Bacteria; phylum Desulfobacterota; class BSN033; order BSN033; family UBA1163; genus JBBITW01. Next base: position 9,945 of record JBBITW010000038.1, on the reverse strand, counting down.
CCCCTATTTCTAAAAAGGAAAGAGCCTGCTTTAAAAGGGCTGAAGGAACCTTATCTCCTTCTGGATATCTCGTAATAACCTTCTCATATTCGAGGATGGCCTTCTCAAAGTCCTTTTTCATATAGTAGGATTCTCCAATCCAAAACTGGGCATTATCCGATAGTTCTGTATCAGGGTATTGTTTGAGAAAGGCCTCAAATTTTTTTCTTGCCCCTTCTAAGTCTTCCTTTTGAAATGTCTCATAGGCATCTTTATAAAGTTCTCCAGCCAGTGTAGGGGGATACCTCGCCTCAGCAGAGAAGCCTTTTAAAAGTACAGACTTCTCAAACTCTTTCTGTTCAAGGGCCAACTGTTTAATCTTATCATCCAATCCCTTAATTCGTGACTCCGTCCCCTTAAAATATTCTTCTGTACTTTTGAAGAATTCTCCAACCTTTACTATGTAGTTCTCTATTTCCTTGACTCTATTATCTAATATTTTAAACTGATCTGACTGGGTCTTATCCTTTTCTTCCAGAATTTTTATATCAGAATGTATAGCTTCCTTAAAACGATTCATTTCGTTTAAAGATTTATCGACATCATTTTTTAAATATTTAATTAGCTCTTTGTACTCCCCAATTTCTGTGACGATGTTCCGAATTTCTGAGCGAAGGGCTTCAAATTGAATTCGGAGGTCGGCCTGAAGCTTTTTATTTTCTGTAGTAAAGTCATCTCTGAGGAGGGTGTTCTCTTTTTTAAGAGCTGAGATCTGATTATTTGTCTCCTTTTGGAGGTTAACAAATTCTTCTCTTAGGGAATCTTTATCTTTTTGAATCGAATCAAGTTGTAATTGCAACCTTTTGGTCTCTATTTCGAGGTTTTCTCTCAGGAGTGTGGCTTCTTTTTGAATAGAATCAATTTGTGATTGAAGCCTTTTAACCTCTTTAGTGAGATTTTCTCTCAGAAGAGGAAGCTCTTTTTTAGAGATGGTCATTTGATCCTGATTTTCTTTTTGAAGGGCAATTAAACCTCCTTTAAGAGCATCGATCTCTTTTTGAATATTGGTGAGTTGCAAATGATGCTGGTAAATTCTATCATCAAGAATCTGGACATCCTTAACAGGAGCGCATCCAAATTCCAAAAGGATAATCAATGCTAAAAGTGATTTCATCACCCCCTGCTGCCATCTCATACTTTTCATTTCTCCTCTCCATTTGAAGGAATCTTCCTCATGGATTTAATCCTAAGAATCTTCACTTATTATTTTGATATCACAATAAAATGTGATCTTCTATTTTTTGCCCAGGCCTCCTCATTATGAGCAGGATCGAGAGGTCTCTCTTCTCCATAACTTATGGTTGAAATCCTCTCTGGTGAAATACCGAGGGATATGAGATACTCTTTTGTACTGTTAGCGCGTCTCTCACCGAGCGCAAGGTTATATTCATTTGTTCCTCTTTCATCGCAATGCCCTTCAATTTGTATCTTTACATTTGGATATTTCTTAAGGATGGCAGCATTTTCCTTTAAGATTTCTGCATCACTTGGGCGAATGTCGTATTTATCAAAATCAAAATGGATATCTTTGAGTAGACTGCTTTCAAAGACCTCCCCTTCAATCCCTGGATATTTTCTCGCAATAAGACCTTTTTCAAATTCCTTCTCCTTCTCAGCCTGAGCCTTTCTGGCCGCCTCCTCTCTGGCTCTTGCAAGCTCCTTCTCTTTGGCTTCTCTTGCAGCTCGTTCTGCCTCAAGCCTTGCAACTTTCTCTCTCTCCGCCTCAAGCTCCTTTAAAGCCTGTGCCTTTTTGGCTTCCAACTCCTCAAGGGCCTTCTTTCTTTCAGCTTCAATCCTTGCAGCCCTCTCTCTTTCTTCCTCAAGCTCTTTCAGCGCCTGAGCTCTTTTGGCCTCCTCTTCCTTAGCCTTCATTTCTTTTTCCTTTAATGCCTTTTCAGCCTCTATTCTTGCGGCCCTCTCTCTTTCAAGAGCAAGCTCTTCAGCCTTTTTCGCTGATGGTTCTTCTTTGATAACTGTCTTCTTCGGGCATCCAGATATGATTAATCCTGTGCATAAGAAAAAAATAACAACGATTAGGCTTTTTTTATACATAAGTCACCTCCTGATTATTTGGATTGGAACTATGATTGAGTAATCTTGATTCTTTTCCCTTTAATTTATTACCCCCTTCCCCTGCCGGTAGGCAATATCTATAGGGGAATTTTCGAATATTTGGTTAATTTAACCACTTATATCATTCAAATCGCTTCGACCAATTCGGACTCGACTCTCCTCCATTAGAGGTTGTCAATGGTCTCTGGTTTGAACCATTGGCATTCATGATAAAAATCTTTGATGCCTTTGTTCGTGTAGAGCTGAATGCAATGTAGCGGCCATCAGGAGACCAGCAAGGGCTTTCATTATCCCTGGCATTTGATGTCAATCTTTGAAGATTGCTTCCATCCGGCCTGATTGTAAATATTTCAAAACGACCTTCAGCCCTCCCGCAGAAAGCAATCCTATCCCCTTTTGGAGACCATGAGGGTTGTGTGTTGTAATTTCCTTCATAAGTCAAACGACGAACATTAGAACCATCGTATGACATGATATAAATTTGCGGAGAACCCGAGCGATCAGAAACAAAGGCGATAGATTTACCATCAGGAGACCACGTGGGAGAGGCCTCGTTGCCATGGCTCTTCGTTATCTTTCTTGGTGTCATGTTATTGGAATCCATGATAAAAATCTCAGATTTCCCCTCCATCCCCATCATCAGGGCAATTCTTTTTCCATCTGGTGACCAGGATGGGGATGAATTAAGACCCTGATATGAAATGAATCTCTGTAGATTTTTTCCATCAATGTCTATTAAATAAATATCTGGGTTTCGTTTTAAGTATGATGTAAAGGCTATTTTCCTGCCATCAGGTGTCCAGACAGGTGATATGTTAATGGATTGATTCTTGGTAATTTGTTTGATATTTGAACCATCAAAATCCGAAATGAATATCTCTTTACTCTCGCCCTGGCGTACTACATATGCAATTTTTGTATTATGGACCCCTTTCTCTCCTGTAAGTCTAAGTATAACCTCATCAGCTACCTTATGGACAATATAACGAATTTCCTGAATAGGACCCTCATATTCCTTGCCGACAATATGTTTCTTTTCTACTAAATCGAAAAGGTGAAATTTTAATTTGATATTTAGAGAATCTAACCCCCAAAGGACCTCTCCAGCCAGAAGGATTTCACCTCCCGAAGGATTCCATTCTTCTAAATATAGTGTACTGGGGATACCTTCCCTCTTCTGAAGGGAAGAAGGTAGAAGTTTATAGTCTATCACTTTGAAGAAACCTGAAATCTGAAGATCATTCTTAAGGATTTCATATACCCTTGTTGAAATATCAGTCAGACGATCAGGAGGTATTTTATCCATGGGTTTCCATTTTGGTATAACAATAGGGATCTGAACAAAGGTTGGTTCGTTGATATCAAGGTAGATCCGTGCCTCTGTATCAGTGAGAAATGTAAAAAGAATGAATAATAAAGTTAAAAGATATTTCTTCATCTCTTATTCCGGGAAAAAACGGATTCCTATCTCAAGGCTTTTTTCGTTCAATTCTTTAGGAATAGGTTGGAAAGGTTCTGCCTTTTTAATTGCCCGTGCAGCCATCTGATCATAAAGTTCATTACCTGACTTTTTTTCAAACCACCACTTTTGGATTTTACCATCCCTTTCTATTACTAAAACAATAATTGTTTCTAAGTCAATAGTTTCTCTCTCCTTTATAAGATTTTCAGGCAAAGTCCATGCCTCCTTAATCTTCGCCCAAACCAGGTTGTAATATTCGTTAAGCCTTGATTCAACTCCTGACGGAGGAGAAGTCAATCTTGGAGTTATGATTGAGGGACGGGGAGGGGTGATAGCTGGGGAATTGGGCGTCTGTATCGGGGGTTCTTCAGTTTTTTCCCTTAGTGCAATCCTTTTCTTTATATCATCGAGGGCAGCCTTTTTACGAATCTCCTCAAGGGCCTCCTGGAGACGCTTCAGGGATTCTTTATCCAGAGGTTTCTTTACTTTTTCAACGATGTCATCCTTTTTTGGTTTATCAAGAGGCCTTATTTTTTCAAACACTTTGGGATGTTCTTCCTTTGGTTTTATCGGAGGAAGGGGTTTCTGGATTTGAGGTGTTTGAAGTGGTACTGGCATAAGAGTTACTGTTATTGGATTGGGTTTTACCTTAATTACATTGGTCCAGGGATTCAGGCTTAGAACCACCACCAGTGCTATGTGCAGAATTAATGAAATTCCAAATGTAGTGATCATCCTATCTTTCCTATATCTGATTGGTAAATCCATTTCATTCTATCTCTTCCCTATGGCTTCTAAGAAATTTAAGAAAAACCATACCAATTGGGGAAAGTGTTCTTCCCCGGTGGAACACGATATATATTTGACGGGAAATAGGATCAATTCCATTTACATCCAATTCAGAGAGGAATCCATGGTCCAATTCTTCCTTTACAGCCCTTCTTGAAATAAAAGCAAGACCTAAGCCTGCTTTAACCCCTTCTTTAACAGATGATGTGGAGCCCATTTCCATTACCACATTGAAGTGCTTGACACTTATCCCTGCCTTTTTCAATGAGGTTTCGACGGCCATCTGTGTTCCTGATCCCTCCTCACGAATGATCCATGGTTCTTTCAATAATTCTTCAAGCTCCACCCTTTTCTTTTCTGTTAGAGGGTGGTTTGGAGGGGATATAACAACGATTTTATCCTCTGAGTATTTCTCATAACGGAGGAGTTTATGGTTCAATTTAGCTCCTGTTAAGCCAAATTCCACATGGCCTTCCAATACATCCTGGATGATTTCTTTTGTATCAGAAATTTTTAGGGAGATTGTGAGGTGAGCATATATGCTCTTAAATTCCCCCATTAATTTTGGAAGAAGATATTCCCCAGGAATGGTGCTTGCACCTATTGAAAGCTCTCCTTTAATCCCCTTTGAGAATTCACTCAATGCATTTAGTAAATCCCTTCTAAGTGAGAGGATCTTTGTGGCGTAAATGAGAAATATCTTTCCTGCCTTTGTAAGGGAAACTTCTTTACCCGCACGGTCAAAGAGACGGAGGGATAAGGATTTTTCCAATGAAATTATATGACCGCTTATTGTGGGCTGGGTAAGAAATAGATTCTCGGCAGCCTTTGAGAAGCTTCTTAAATCGGCAACCTTGCAGAAGGTTTCAAGATGTCTAAAATCAATAAAGAGCTTCTTCCCTTCCATTTATTAAAAATATTAAATCCCTTTTAATATAAATGCAAGTAAAAATTTCAATGTAATCCTTAAGTTATGATTTGATACGTTTAAATTAATATTTAGATTAGGGTTCAAGTGCTTATTTTATAAAGACAATTTAACTTCTCAGTGCCCGCATTCAAAGGGTTTTCAGCCCCACCTCACCAGTCTTTCAAGGACTTTTCCAGAACTCTCATATAATAGAGGCTATTTTATTGAAGATTAATAAAAAAGGGCCTGGGATAAGAGATTACTGGTTACCCAAGCCCCTAAGCCAAATCACAAAATGATTCTGTTTAATACATATCACCCATTCCACCACCTGGCGGCATTGGTGGATAAGGAGGTTTCTTCTCTGGTTTTTCTGCAACCAATGCCTCTGTAGTAATCATCAGTGAGGCAACTGAAGCAGCATTTTGAAGGGCAAGCCTTACCACTTTTGTAGGGTCTATGATACCTGCCTTTATCATATCTGCATATTCATCCTTTGCGGCATCAAATCCAAATGAGCCCTTCTCGTTCTTAACCTTTTCACAAACTACAGATCCTTCCTGACCGGCATTGTTTGCAATTTGGCGAATTGGTTCTTCCAGTGCCCTCTTTACAATATCAATACCTATTTTTTGATCTCCCTCAACCTTCAATTTTTCCAATGCATGAAGGCAGCGAAGATATGCTACACCACCACCCGGGACAATTCCCTCTTCAACGGCAGCGCGGGTTGCGTTGAGGGCATCCTCTACACGGGCCTTCTTCTCTTTCATCTCGGTCTCTGTAGCGGCACCTACATTGATTACTGCAACCCCACCGATGATCTTGGCCAGTCTCTCCTGGAGTTTCTCTCGATCGTAGTCCGATGTGGTCTCCTCTATCTGGACACGAATCTGTTTTACCCTTGCTTCGATATCATCTTTATCACCTGCTCCATCCACTATAGTGGTATTATCCTTATCTACTACAATCCTTTTTGCTTGCCCCAGATCATTAAGTTTAATATTTTCCAGTTTTATACCAAGATCTTCAGAAATGACCCTTCCTCCAGTCAGGATGGCGATATCTTCAAGCATGGCCTTTCTACGATCTCCAAAACCTGGTGCCTTAACCGCACAGCACTTTAAAGTTCCTCTGAGTTTATTGACCACCAGGGTTGCCAGTGCCTCACCCTCTACGTCTTCCGCAATAACGAGTAGGGGTTTTCCCATCTTGGCAATCTGTTCAAGAATTGGGAGCATATCCTTCATATTTGATATCTTTTTCTCGTTGAGAAGGATATAGGCATCCTCTAATACAGCCTCCATCTTTTCAGGATCGGTGACAAAGTAAGGAGAGAGGTATCCACGGTCAAATTGCATTCCCTCCACCACATCGAGGGTCGTCTCCATACCCTTGGCTTCCTCAACTGTTATGACACCTTCTTTCCCAACCTTATTCATTGCCTCGGCAATTATGTTCCCGATGGTTTCATCATTATTTGCAGATATTGTGCCAACCTGTGATATCTCTTTCTGGTCTTTTGTAGGTTTGCTTAGCTTCTTCAATTCCTTTACCACTTCTTCAACAGCCATATCAATCCCGCGCTTTACATCCATAGGGTTTGCCCCTGCAGCAACAACTTTAGACCCCTCACGATAGATTGCTTGTGCCAGGACAGTGGCTGTGGTTGTACCATCTCCAGCCGTATCGGATGTCTTACTTGCTACCTCCTTCACCATCTGGGCACCCATATTCTCAAATTTATCCTCCAGCTCAATCTCTTTAGCAACTGTTACACCATCCTTTGTTACGGTTGGAGATCCAAAGGATTTCTCTAAGATGACATTTCTTCCTTTTGGCCCCAGTGTCACTTTAACTGCGTCTGCTAAGATGTTTACCCCCCGTAATATTGCATTACGGGCATCCTGATCAAATCTCAATTCTTTTGCCATTTTGAACTACCTCCATTTCTTTGTAGGGATTTTAATACCTTTCATTTTTCTTCAATAATTCCTAAGATATCATCTTCTCTCATGATGAGATGTTCTTCACCCTCTATTTTAACCTCTGTTCCTGAATATTTACCAAATAGGATTCTGTCCCCTACCTTTACATCGAGGGGAATTACCTTGCCATCTTCTGTGACCTTTCCTTTACCAACAGCAATGACTTTTCCTTCTTGTGGTTTTTCCTTTGCTGAATCAGGTATGATGATTCCACCCTTTGTCTTTTCCTCCTCTTCGAGTCTTTTGACGATTACTCTGTCCTGTAATGGCCTGATCTTCATCTTTTGCTTCTCCTTTCTTAACAAATTCTAATTGATGGATAGATTTGGGTTTGGGGTTTAATAAGATTTTCTCTAACCTTAAATTAGCACCACCTCCTTAAAAAGCATTTAAAAATTAAATAGTTATCTTTTTTCTGATGCAGATATAAAAATATTTTCAAAATCTTAATTAAAATTAATCATTTAAAACAAGATTGTCAAGGTGAGGGGGAAAATTTTTATTAAAAAGGATTATTGAAAATTTCTCATCTTTTCGTCATAATTAAAAAAAATTTGATAAGAGGAAGAGATATGAAAAGGTTCTTAATAGTGTTTTTTATACTTCTTACAACCTGTTTTATACCCATTTCCCCTGAAGCCAATGGAAATTTCTTAAAGAGGCCGTTTTCGTTCCAACATATTACACCAAAGAATGGATTATCGAGCGAGATGGTTTATGCGATTGCAGTTCAGGGAGAGGAGATTTGGTTTGGGACTTATGGAGGAGGAGCAACACGTTATGATATGAAAAAGGGGTCTTTTAGAGCTTATACAACGAAAGGTGAGCCAATGGAGGAGAAGGATGATGGAGATAGCCTTCGTTGGAAGAACCTTCTCAGTTATAATCATGTATCAACTATCCTTTGTGATGCTGAGCGTATCTGGTTTGGCACTTATTTCTATGGGTATGGCGGAGGGGGTATATCATACTATAACCCTCAAAAAACTCCTCCATGGAAGACCTTCAACACAAACAATGGTAGGGCGAAAAAGGTTGTCTCAATGGCTCTGGATGGTGAGAGCCTCTGGGTCGGGTCGGAAAAAGGTCTTTCTATTTTGGATAAGAAGAAGGAGGAATGGCTGAGATTCTATTCGATGAAAGAAGGAATATCAGGGAATTTTGTCAATACAATCCTTGTTCAACCTGAATGGTTATGGGTTGGAACAAATGGGGGAATAAGTCGATTAAATAAAAAGAGAAAGGATTGGAAGAACTATTCCTTAAAAGAGGGACTTGCAGAGACAGAGATAAAGTCGTTGGTCATGGTCGGAGAAAAGATGTGGGCAGGGGGTAGCGATGGGAGTCTATTTGAGTATGATGGAAGTGTGGAGCGTTGGAAAAGGATCGACTCCCGAGATCCATTAAAGAGTGGAGGAATTAATTCAATTGTTGTTTTTAAAGATAAGGTTTTTATTTGCAGGGATAATGGAGTGAGTGTCTTTGAATCAAAAACAGGCCAATGGGATTCCATCACAATCTCAGATGGACTTCTGAGTAACAATGTCTTCTGTGCTGCAGTTGATAGGGATGGTATCTGGTTCGGGACGGATAAAGGGGCATCACGATTAACCATATTACACTGAGATATTATAAAGAAGAGTGAATAATAAAATGGAGGTTATTAATATATATGGATCAATCTCATCAAAAGAAATTAACCAGAAGGCAATTTATTAAAAGTGCGACGGTCGCAACAGCGATTCCTTTGATGATAGACAGTCTTCCATTCTATGGAAGTCTATCATATGCCGAAGCGTATCCAGATATTGTCATAGCTAAGAATGGAACACCATCTCAACTGCTTCAATCAGCCATGAATTCCTTTGGGGGGATGGGAAGATTCATAAAAAAGGGCCAGAGGGTTGTCATCAAAGCAAACATTGCATGGGCAAGGACTCCGGAGCAGGCATGTACAAATAATCCAGAACTTCTCTATGCACTGGTAAAGATGTGTTACGAGGCAGGTGCAAAAAGAGTGGCTGTATGGGACCATACCTGCGATAGTTATCAATTTACATTTGCTCGAACAGGTCTGAAGGAGGCAGGACAGAATGCAGGTGCGGATGTATTCTCAGGCCATGGACAGAATGTTTATAAAAAGGTAGAGATTCCGAAAGGAAAGAAGCTTAAGAAAGCAGAGGTTCTTAAGGATGTACTGGAGGCAGATGTTTTTATCAATTTCCCCATTCCCAAGCATCATTATGCAACAGAACTTACACTCGGTATGAAGAACCTCATGGGAATAGTCTGGGATATGGAGCAGTTCCATAAGATTGATCTTCATCAATGTATTGCAGATATTAATACACTGAGGAAGCCCGATCTTGTTGTGGTAGATGCCATAAGGGTTCTTACAAGCAACGGCCCGAAGGGGCCTGGAAGGACAATGGATTTAAGTGAAGTCATCGTATCTACAGACATCGTGGCTGTTGATGCTTACTCCTCTTCTTTCTTTAAGAATCCAAAAACAGGCAAAGCCTTTCGACCCGAGGAGATAAGATTTATAAAAAATGCATATGAGCTTGGATTGGGTGAGATTGACCTTTCAAAACTAAGGATTAAAAAAGTCACACCGACCTGATGTTAGAAATTGGGGTCAAATCTTTATTCTTGACATTTATCAGATATTTTGATTACATAGA
>JBBITW010000037.1:0-24505 GCA_037440525.1 Deltaproteobacteria bacterium | reverse complement strand
GAGCCTCATTTTTCTGTCATTCCGAGCGAAGCGAGGAATCTATAGAATTCAAACCATTATAAAACATAGATTCTTCGGCTAAAGCCTCAAAATGACATTATGACATAGCCTCAGGGGAAGAGGAGATCAGAAGTGATGCACTTTTAAATTTTAAATAGCATAGCTTGTTTAATTGCCGGCCAATCCAATCCCAAAGAGGTTTTAAAAATTTTTCTTTATTTTCACTAAGTTAGATGCTACTATCAATGCATTTAAAAGATTTCTGTGATCCGCCATACCCTTTCGTGAGATATCATAACCTGTTCCATGTGCAACTGATGTTCTTATAAATGGCAATCCCAAGGTAAAATTAACAGCCTCTTTAAAATCGAGCATCTTTATAGGTATGAGGCCTTGATCATGATACATCGCAATGACGATATCAAAAGATGAGGGTTTTGAAATATCAAAGAAGGAGTCTGCAGGGAAAGGACCGTTGATATCTATTCCCTGAACCCTTGCTTCCTTTATAGCCGGAATGATTTCCCTCTTTTCCTCATCACCTAAAAGACCATCTTCTCCACAATGGGGATTAAGGCCGAGGATGGCTATCTTTGGCTGTCCAATCGCAAAATATCTCTTCATCCCCTCATCTACCATGCGAATCATGGAAAGAACTCGATCCTTTTTAACCCATTTTGAAACATCTCTCAGTGGTAAATGTGTGCTAAGAAGGGCAATCTTCCACCTTGTTCCAATAAACATCATAGCAACCGATGAAACCTGAGCAAGATGGGCGAGAAGTTCTGTATGGCCTGAAAAGGGATACCCTGCTTCGTTTATAGCCTGCTTATTAATTGGACATGTTGTGATCGCATCAAGCTTCCCATCATTTATCCACCTTACTGCCTCAAGGATATATTTTACCATGGCCTCCCCACATACTTTATCAGGCCTTTCTAACTTAAGGGTTAGACCACTTAATTGTGTCACGGGGAAGAGAAATATCTTATGAGGTTGAAAGCCTTTTTCTGGAAGGTTAGTAACAATTTCTATCTCGCCGTGTAATTTCTCAATCTCAATCACATTTGAGAGGGCCCCTGGATCACCAAATACCAAAGGTCTACAGTTCTTAAATAACTCTTCCTCTGATAGGGCCTTTACAATGATTTCTGGCCCGATTCCAGTTGGATCACCCATTGTAATTCCAATAAAAGGAAGATACATAATTCTGGATAATTGTTTTTAGTTATAATTTAATTTCGATAACAGATTTCTCTCTTAGCTTATTTATATATTGCCTGACTGCCTTTTCAAACTCTTCGTTATAATAGTCTACCTGAACCCTATTTTTAATTTCATCAAATGGAGGAGAATCTCCACCCTTCCGCTCAAGAAGTTTTATAATATGGAAACCGAAATCTGTCCGAATGATCCCGCTTACCTCTCCAACCTTTAAGCGAATCGCCTCTTTCTCCAGTGCAGGGAGGAGTTCGCCCTTTTTGAAAAAACCGAGGTCTCCCTTTTCCATTTTTGATGGATCGTCAGAATATAATAAGGCCATCTCCCCAAAATCCTCTCCCCCTTTTATCTTTTTTAAAACATCTCTACATTTTCTCTTAATCTCCTCAACCTTTTCAGCATTAGCCTCCTTTGGAATTGAAAAAAGTATATGGCTTATCCTGAAGGTTTCAGCTGTTCGATAGCGATTTATATTCCTTTCATAAAATTCTCTCAGTTCTTTATCTCCGAGATTTGGCTCTACCTTTACAGCCATGTTTATTAATTTCACACGTTGAATCCTCTTGGCAAGCTGTTCCCTAAACTTCTCCATGGTTAAACCTTCATTTTCCAGAACCTTATTTAACTCTTCATTAGTTAAATTATTTCTTTTTCTTATTTCTTCTACTGCTCCATCTACTTCTTTATCTGTGGCCTTTAGCCCTGCCTTCTTTGCCTCCTGATCGAGTAGCTTCTCCTCAACCAATCTCTCAAGGATCTTTCTTGAAAGGTCATTAATACGTTCTTTCTTCTCTAAGCGATCCACTACCTTTATCTCTTCTTTAAGAAGAGCCATTGACTTTTCAATCTCTGAGAATGTAATAATCTCCTGGTTCACGATGGCAGCAATACGTTCAACCACTGCATAACTTATAGGCAGTGGCCCAGAGATATATGATATAAGTCCAAACACAGTTAAAAGAAAAAGTTTTTTCATATTTATTTCACCCCTATGATCTAAACCATTTTTTATTTATCTTGATCTTTGCCTTTCCTTTTATTCCTCTCAACCATTCTTCATACTTCTTTTCCCCTTTCCTTTGAAGAAGCTCCTCTATAATTCTTGATCTTGCCTCTTGAAAGGGAATCTGACGGGATTCAATCCTCTCTTCCAGTTTGAATATGTGATATCCATATGGACTTTTTACTACTTTACTGATACTCCCAACCTCCATACCAAAGACATGATCAAACTGCGAAGGCTTTTCCCCTTGGCTGAAATAGCCCAGATCTCCACCATAAATCCTTTCGGGTCCTAAGGATTTCTCCTTAGCTATCTTCTCAAATTTGGCTCCCTTTTTTAATTGTCTTAAAATATTTAACGCTTCTTGCTCATCAGAAACTACAATCTGTCGAACCCTAACCCGTAGTGGTATCTGAAATGATGTTCTATGGGTTTCATAATACTCCAAAATCTCCCTCTCATCAATTTTCCCCTCATATCTGCGGGCCCTTTGGATCATCTTTTCTGCTAATAATCTCTCTTCCAAATTAATCTTCCACTGCTCTAAATTTATCCCTTTCAGAAGCAATTTCTCTCTCAGCTCTTCCTCTAAATAATCCTTTTTAATCTCCTCAATAGCAAGATCCAATTCCCCCCTCGAAACCTCTATGCCGATTCTTTTCGCCTCCTGAAGAATCAGCCTCCTCTCAATAACTTGGTCAAGATAGGCCTTTCTGAGTTCCTTTATCTGCTCCCTGTTTACCTCCATCTCTTTCCCTAAAATCAAATCTTTAAGTTCGAGGTCAAATTCTTTAACTTTAATCTCCTCCCCATTTACCTCTGCGATTACATCCTCGGAAAGACCTCCTCCAAAATGATTACACCCCCAGATTAGAAAAGGAATTATGATTGAGATGGTAATTGAAAATTTTCTTTTCATTTCTTCTCTTCTTTAGTCTTTGACTCTTTCTCTTCCTCCTTCGACCATAACTTCTCATTAATCATAATTTTGGCTTTTGACTTTACCTCCTTCACATATTCCAGATAGGCATCCTGTCTCTTTTTTGTTTGAAGAAAGAGGTGGATCTTCTCTCTTACCTGATTCAAAGGTCTCTTTGTGGTACCCCTCATATCTTCCAAACGAATAATGTGATATCCATAGGGTGTTCGCACAACATCGCTTGTATCACCCTTTCTTTTGAGGGAGAACGCAGCCTCTTCAAATTGGGCGAATGAAGGAGCAAGTTGTCCCCTTCTTATATAACCAAGATTTCCTCCATCCTCACGGGTTCTGTCGACATTGTATTGGGATGCCAATTTTTCGAAACTCTCCCCCTTGGAAAGTTTTGTCAAAACCTCCTTTAAAACAGGTTCTGAGGTCACAAATATATGGCGAATCTTTATTTCAAGAGGTTCGCTAAAGAGTGATTCATTCTCTTTATAATATCTTTGGATTTCCTCCTCTGTAATCTCACTTTTCTCCTTCAAGGCCTCCTCCAAAAGTGCATCAATAACCATCGCCCTTTTGAAGTCCTCAACCTTCCTCAAGATCTCTTTATTCCTGTCAAAACCCTTCTTCTTCCCTTCCTGATAAAGTATTTCTCGTGTGATGATATAATTTTCAAGAAAATCCCTCAATCCCTTTTCATTTAATAATCTCATCTTGCCTTCGATAGGCTGTCTTTCTGACATTTCACGAAACTCCTCAATGGTAATAGAAACATCATTAATCCTTACCAGTTCGTTTTCCCGAAATCTATCCCCCTGTGATCTTTTACAATTTGAAACTAAAGAGAAAAAGGAAGATAGGATAATAAGGAAGATCAGTATATTTTTCATTATCTCCTCCACCAATAGTTTAAATAGTTTATTTTCAATCAAAATATCATATCAAACCAATGCTTGCAATAACTTTCTCGTTTCACCAAAGGGATTTTTCTTAAGCTCGGGCCATTCGATGATTAACCTCGAGTCCGGAGTCAATCGATACCTCCCCTCTCCGCGTGTTATTAAATCGAGTACCTTTTGTGGTGAAACCTTTGTCTTTTCATCAAATGTGAGGATCAATCGGGATGAGGTCTCCTCGAACTTTTGGATGGATAATTTTGTTAATATAATCTTCACCTTTATGACTTCAAGGAGGCGATCCACTTCTTCGGGAATCCTTCCAAACCTGTCGATTAGTTCCTCTCGAATCATCTCAACGGATTCATCAGAACGGCAGAAGGAAAGCCTCCTATAGAGGTTTAAACGTTCTGTCTGATCCTCTATATAGCTTTCAGGGATGAAGGCAGGAAGGTGAAAGTGAATCTCTGGGGTTATCTCTTCAAGTATCTCTTCACCCTTCAATTCACATATGGCCTTCTCCAACAATTGGCTATAAAGTTCCAATCCTACTGAGGCTATGTGACCGGATTGCGATGGTCCAAAGAAATTTCCAGCCCCTCGAATCTCCAAATCCTGAAGGGCAAGCCTGAACCCCGATCCCAATTCACTTAGCTCCTGAATAGCCCTGAGCCTTCTAACCTGATCTCTCGATAGGGTTAGATCTGAAGGTATAAGGAGATAGGCATAGGCCTGCTCATTTCCTCTACCCACACGACCTCTTAGTTGATAGAGGTCAGCAAGACCGAAATTCTCTGCATGATTGATGAGAATTGTATTGGCTGTAGGGATATCTAAACCTGACTCAATGATACTCGTACAAACCAATACATTGTATTCCTTTTTCACGAACCTGTACATCACCCTTTCAAGCTCTCCCTCCCTCATTTGACCATGGGCTATTGCCAGGGAGGCCTCTGGGATAAGTTTTTTCAAATGATTGGCCATGGCATAGATATCTTGAACTCGGTGATGAACAAAAAAAACCTGACCTCCCCGCAAGATTTCTTTTCTGATAGCATCTTCGACAATCTCATCGTCGTAACGAATTACGAAGGTTCGAATAGAAAGACGATTTTCAGGAGGAGTTTGAATGAGGCTGAGATCTCGAATCCCTGAGAGGGCCATTTGAAGTGTCCTCGGGATGGGAGTGGCTGTCATTGTCATCACATCCACAAGCCTCCGCATCTGTTTCAACTTCTCCTTTTGAAGTACTCCAAATCTATGTTCCTCATCAACAACGACAAGCCCCAGATCATGAAAAACCACATCCTTTTGGAGAAGCCTGTGTGTTCCTATAATAATATCTACCTTCCCTTCACTTAACCGCTGTAAAATCCCCTTTTGATCCTGTTGGGTTTTAAACCTACTCAATACTTCAATCGAGACAGGATAGTTCTTAAAGCGATCTATGAATGTCTGATAGTGTTGTTGGGCAAGAACAGTGGTTGGAACAAGAATGGCAACCTGTTTCCCATCCATTACAGCACGATATGCTGCCCTTATCGCCACCTCAGTTTTCCCATATCCAACATCCCCGCAGATCAGACGATCCATGGGTTTCGGATTTCCCATATCTTCCATCACCTCCGCGATGGCCTTAGCCTGATCAGGTGTCTCTTCATATTCAAATGTAGCCTCAAACTCTCTGTAATATTGATCAGGAGGGGAAAAGCTTATGCCTTTCAATGCCTGACGCTCTGCATAGAGATCGATAAGTTCCTTAACTATCTCAGAGAGGGCAGCCTTTACCCTCTTCTTTCTTCTCTCCCATGATCGCCCACCCAATTTGTCAAGCCTCGGTTCCCTTCCGTCCCCTCCAATGTAACGCTGGATCAAGTTGAGTCTATCAACAGGCAAATAGAGTTTATCTCCGTCGAGATATTCTAATAGAAGGTAATCATTTGCAACTCCCCCAATCTTCAAATGCCTTAACCCTCTATAAATACCCAATCCATAATCTGAATGAACAATAAAATTATTTTCTTGAAGTTCATGGTATGAGGAAAGAATGGCCTCTTTATCCTTTGCTACTGTCCTTCTGATCCTTTGCCCCTTTAATCTTCTCCTTTCACCAAAGATCTCCTCTTCAGTTAGGAGAATCCATTTTTCTTCAGGGTTCTTAAATCCTGAATAAAGAGAGCCTATCAGAAGTAATGGAGCATCGTTTTCATAGTCCATCGCCTCATGAAATCCCTTCTCTCCTGCAAGATAACATTTCACTCCATAGTGGAGAAATATATCCATCAATCTATTAGCCTGCTGTGTTGTATGAGAAACAATGAATATCCTGAATCCCTTCTCCTCCCACTCATGAAGCCTCTTTAAAAATATGGAAAAGGGAGAGGCCCCAGAGTAATCTCTCTTAACTGATAAAAGCGCCTTTATCTCCCTTTGTAGATCCTCATTTCCTTCTGTGCTGGATCTGATAAATTCATCACATTGAAGAGGAGGGATGGGACCTCTTTCAAGAAAAAAGATTCTAAATCTCTCGAACTGATTGAAGAGGTCTTCGGAGTCAATGTAAATGGTTTCAACGGGCAGGATAGAATCCCTCTCTCTACAGACCTTTTCATAACTTCTTTGAATCAATTTATTATAGTCTTCAGAGACTCTTATGGCTTCATCCCTTTCACAAATAAAAATCACTCCATCCTCTTTGAGATAGTCCATTAATGTAACCATTGGCTCATCAGAAATAGATTTTGTTGTATCCCTCATTGTAAGAAGAATGACCTCTTCGAGTGAGCCATCAATTATCGAGCGCTGGGTCTCAGGATCGAATCGGCGAATGGATAATAAATGGTCTCCATCAAATTCAAGTCTAAGAGGATCTTCATAAAGAGGTGAGTATATATCTATGATCGATCCTCTCAGGCTATAATCTCCTCTCTCTTCGACGATCTTTGTCAAAATATATCCATTCGTGTTAAGAAAATTGACCAACTGATCACGCTCCACCTCTTCTCCTAAAAAAAGAGAAAAGGTCGACTCCTTCAGCCGAGATGGGGAAATAACCTTTTGCATCAGTGCTTTTATCGTCGAGACGATGGTCAAATTCCCATTTTTTAAGAGATTGTAGAGGGCACTGATTCTCTTGACTAATATTTCTGGGTGAGGTGGGATGCCATCATATGGAAGGTTTTGTGATTCAGGAAATAGATAAAGATTCCCCTCTATATCATTTTTAAAAAATTTGAGGTCTTCAAAGAAAGCCTCTCCATCCTGAAGGCTTGGGAGAATAATTAAAAATTGACCTTCTATCTTTTCTCTTAACCTAAAGACGAAATAGGCTCCAAAAGAACCTCCTATATCAACAACTCCAATCCTTCGCCATTTCTCCCACGGTTTTGAGGCAAACCATTGTTTAAAAGAATATGTTTCTTCCTTCATTTCATTAATTAATTTTTCTATGAATCCTAAGAAGTGTCAAGACAAAGAAGAGAGATTTCTGAAAAGGTCCTGAATTAACCCCTCCATACCTCCCCTTAAAATAAGGGGAGTAAAAATGAGGTTACCTTAAAATAAGGGGAGGCAAGGTGGGGTTATTATGATAGTTAGAAGCATATTATCTACTAAAATCTAAATCGAGCTATTCTTGTCTGCCCAAAGTGGATCAGCCTATGGCTGAATTGTCATCTCCTGAGGTAGGCAGGGAAGCAATCTTTACCACATTGTCATTCCGAGCGGAGCGAGGAATCTATGAGATTGCCACGCCCTGCGGGCTCGCAATGACTTCGTCGGATTGCCACGTCCCCCGCATCAAGTAAGGCTTTTTATAAAAAATTGCTCACCTTGGGCTACTATATGAAGATTCTACCTCACCGACTCACTTCTCCTGAGGGGATTTTCTTATTTGTTCTGCCATCCATTGCTGGAGATTTGTAATGGATTTAGCTGTTGCAGAACCTTCTATTGTTTTAACGGCAATCTCCTGAACCTGCTGATAGGCCTTTTCCAGCTGCTGGGTCAGTCTGGAAATATGTTCGCTCTGTTCCTTTACAATCTTTTCAAGAGATTCTATCCTGGTTGTAAGAACGTTTCGCTCCCCAATAAACTCCTTCCTCATCAACTCTTCCCTATTCTTCGCTTCTAAATTAAGCCTATCTGTTGTCTCTTTGACGGCCTTGTTGATAGATGTCTCCAATTCTTTAGGAAAGGCATTAACCCTCTTTCTTAATTCATTTAATTCCTCCTCCTTCCCAGCAATCGCCTTCTCCCTCTCACTCAACTCCCTCTCCATCTCCTCTCTTTTAATTTGAATCTCCCTTTCAAGCTTTGACTTCTCATCCTCAAATCTGTCCTTTGCTAATTTCTGCTCCCTCTTAAATGAATACTCATACTCCTCCTTTTCCCTTTCTCGCCTCTTCTTCTCCATGAGATCACGCTCTTTAATCTCCTCATCATATCTCTTCTTCTCTTCTTCTCTCTGTTTTCGAAGGGCTTCAATCTCCTGAGTTAAGGCTTCTCTCTTCTCAGCCATCTCAATCTCAAATGCCTGTCGTTTCTGATTCTGAGACTCAATCAAAGCGGCTAAGGTTACAGCAGACCGCTCAATCTCGTAAAGCTCCTGGAGCTCCTTCTCCTTTAATACAATCGCATTCTGAATGGCTTTAAACTTGTTGACCTCTTCCTCCAGACGATCAGAAATCTGAGCCAGTATCTTAGATATCTCTATCTTAAGACTGCTGATCTCCTTCGAAACCCCCTCTGTTGATAAAGATTCTGCAATCTGAATCACCTCCCTTGCCTTTTTCTCTTCAATTCGCTTTTCTGGTTTTATCTCTGCCTCTCTCTGGGCTTCGAGTTGTTTCAAAACAGCATTATATGCCTCAAGCATCTCCTGTTTCGTATGGGATAAGGTAAGCTTCTTGGGTTGAAATCTCTTCTCTTCCATAGTCATTTTCTCCTTTCATTTCTAAGATTTTTTACTTCTAAATCGAGCGATTCTATCAAAAAGTCTTTTATCCCACCTCATTGCCTGCCCTTATTAAAATCGCTCATTTTAAGATATGATTTCTCATAAGCACATAGTGGTAGAGTCTAAATCTATATTCCTTTTTATAACTCCAAAGGATTCCTACATATTTCTGGTAATCTTTTCTCTCAGAAAGACATCCTGTCAGTTATTACCTCTTCTCAGAATATGATATACAAGGCCTCTGAAATAGTATTTACCTCTATATAACCTAACGCCAAAAATCGGCGGTGGCCGTAGGCCATACGCTGAAGAGATTTTTTAGGCATGTTTACTCCATTAGATGCTTCTTTATCTCCTCTGGTTGTATCCAAACTTTCATCCTCGGCAGTATGACTACGTCAATCAACAATCAAGACGTGAGCTTACACTTCTTATGCTGACAATAATGTAGCAAGTTTTTGCAACACCTCAACTACTGTTTTACGCGGCAAGCTGCATATCAATTCTGCGTCCCTGGCACGCCAATCCAAATTCTTAACCTGATCAGCCAAGATTGCTCCGGTGATGGATAGACCTGGTGGGACGAGAACCTCAAAGGGATAACCTTTGATTTGATTAGTGAGTGGACAAAGAATAGCAAGCCCTACCTTGCCATTATAAGTTGCAGGAGATAGCACCAGGGCAGGCCGTCGTCCTGCCTGCTCCTGCCCCGCCTGCGGATTTAAAGTAATCCAAATAACATCACCTCGTTGAGGAACATAACGCTTTGACTCTACCACACCTCACCTCCCACTGCCGGGCCATTATCAACCTCATGGTGAAGGTTTCCTTCTGTCACCTGGGCTAAGAGTTGTTTGAGGGTGAATTTTGGTTTTTCAGAAGGAACTACAACAAGTTTTCCATTCCTCAACGACATTTCAACTGATGAATTCGGATCAAGTCCTACTTCAGCCGCAAATGACTTTGGAATGCGTAAGGCAAGACTATTACCCCATTTCTGCACACGTGTTTTCATAAAATTACCTCCATAAAATATGTATCTACAAAAAAGATACATTAGCCTTGGTTATATGTCAAGGGGTGATCATGAGGTCATGAAGTCTCTGAAAAAGTATTTAAATTAAAATGAGTTTTATAGACTGGGGAGGTGGGGTGAAAAAGCATTCGAAGGTTTTGGAACCCTACCTCCCCATTCATTTCAAGACTTTTTCAGAGCTCCCACTCTTTTCTCTTGAGAGGTGCCTTTTAAACGGGTCACCCTTGAATTCGGTAAGGGACAAGCCCTTACCCTACGGCTTTTCTCTTGGCAGGTGCCTTTTAAATGGGTGACACCAAGCTTCATAGAGATGAAATTAGAGAAGTAAGAAGTTACATCAATCCAGCGATCGACTTCTGGGCAAAGGAAAGGACATTGGCAGGAAAGATTCCCATATAAAAGGTCCCGATTAGGGAAAGGATCAGTGCAAAGACTGAAGCAGGTGAAAACTCAAGGCCTGTGATATCTCGCTCGGATTCTCTGAAATACATGAGCACAGTAACACGAAGATAATAATAAACAGAGACAGCGCTGTTTAAGACTCCCAAAATTGCAAGCCAGTAAAATTTCTCCTTCACTGCTGCGCTAAAAACATAGAATTTTGCCATAAACCCACCAAGCGGAGGAATGCCTGCCATGGAGAGAAGAAATATTGTCATTGAAGCCGAAAGGAGGGGATATTTGAATCCAATCCCTGCATAATCGCTAATCAATGTATTCTCCTCCCCTTTCTTCCCAAGAAGGATTACACAGGTAAAGGCCCCGATATTCATAAAGCTATAGGCCATCAAATAGAATAGAATCCCTGATATCCCGAGATCATTCCCCGCAACAAATGCAACAAGAATATACCCTGCGTGGGCGATACTCGAATAGGCAAGCATCCTCTTTATATTTGTCTGAGAGATGGCAACAATATTTCCTACTGTCATTGTGGCAACAGAGATGAGCCACATAATCGAAGTCCAATCAGGTCGAAATCCAGGCAACGCTGAAAAGAAAACCCTCAGAAGTGCTGAGAACCCTGCTGCCTTTACTCCTGTTGCCATAAAGGCAGTAATGGAGGTAGGAGCCCCTTCATAGACATCAGGTGTCCACATATGAAACGGGACAGAAGCAACCTTAAAGCCAAAACCAATGGTAAGAAAGACAAGGCTCATGAGAAGCATCGGGCTTTTTAAGAGATTTTTCGAAGCGATATAGGAGGCGATATCTTTGAGATATAGGGAACCTGTTGCACCATAAATGAGGGCAATGCCATAGAGGAGAAAACCTGTGGCAAAGGCCCCGAGAAGAAAATATTTAAAGGCCGCCTCAACAGATCGTCTATCCTCCCTCATCATCCCTGAAAGTATATAGATCGAGATGGACATTGTCTCCAATCCGAGGAAGATTATAATAAGATGGATTCCCCCTGCCATGAGCATCATCCCGAGGCAAGCAAATAGAATCAAAGCATAGTATTCTCCAAAGGCGATTCCTTCTCTTTGAGCATATCCTATTGAGACTAAAATGGTTAAAAATGAAATTATAAGAAATGTAATCTTGAAGAATATTGTAAATCCATCAGAGCTGAACATTCCTTCAAAAGCGGTCTTTTCTGAACCAACCAATGGGAGGGTATAGAAGAAGGCGATGACTAGACCGATCAAACTCAGGATTCCAAGGTAGCCTTTTTTCTTCTCCCCGCTCCAAAAGACATCGATAAGAAGGACAAGGAATCCAAAGGCAGTGATTATAATCTCAGGTGCAATCAAATATAGGTCAATCTCTGGTATTTTCATCAAAAAGCCTCCAATTACTTAATCACAGATCCCTCATCCCCCTGTTACTATAAAGGGGAAAAGAGGGCTATCTTTTCAATTCTGCTATTCTCGGAGGGGTAAGATCTGCTTTCATTTCAACCCTTCCCCTGAAATCCTTTAAAAACTTCTCTACACTCACATCCATCTTGTTGAAGAATAGTTTTGGGTAGATACCCATAAGGAAGATCATAACCACCATAGGGATAAGGGTAATGACCTCTCTCGCATTGAGATCCTTAAGGCCCTCATTCTTTGGATTTGTAACCTTTCCAAACATAACCCTCTGAAACATCCAGAGCATATATGCTGCACCAAGGATTACACCTGTTGCAGCAAAAACCCCATAGGCTGTATTTGATTGGAATGCTCCAAGCAGGATCAAGAATTCTCCCACAAACCCATTTGTTCCAGGCAGTCCAATCGATGAGAGGGTAACGATCATGAAGAAGGTGGCATAAATGGGCATCACCTTTGATAGGCCTCCAAAATCAGAAATCAATCGGGTGTGACGTCTCTCGTATATCATACCAACAATCAAGAAGAGAGAACCTGTGCTTATCCCGTGGTTAAGCATCTGATATATAGATCCCTCATCCCCCTGCATATTAAATGCAAACATACCAACCATTACATAACCTAGGTGGCTGACACTCGAGAATGCCACAAGTCTCTTCAGATCGGGTTGCATCATTGAAACGAGCGCTCCGTAAATGATCCCTATGATTGCAAGAACAGAGATGAGAGGCATAAGCTCCATGGCGGCATTTGGAAAGAGGGGAATGGCAAACCTCACAAACCCATATGTCCCCATCTTAAGTAAGACTCCTGCCAGGATTACACTCCCAGCAGTCGGTGCCTCGGTATGGGCATCGGGCAACCATGTATGAAATGGAAACATTGGAACCTTAATGGCAAATGCCAGGGCAAAGGCAGAAAAGAGCCAGTATTGAATCCCCAAAGGAATGGCCAATTTATAAAGTTCGAGAATATCGAATGTGGATTTCCCTGTTGTCTTTTGATTTATAAAATAAAGAGCTAAAATGGCAACCAGCATCAATACACTGCCTGCCATGGTAAAAAGAAAGAATTTTATAGCCGCATATATTCTCCTCTTTGGATCTCCCCAGACACCTATGAGAAGATACATTGGGATGAGCATCATCTCCCAGAAGACATAGAAGAGGATGAGGTCCAAGGCCACAAGTGCGCCAATCATTCCTGTCTCAAGGAACAGAAAAGATATCATATATTCCTTCACCCTGAATGTAATTGCTGTCCATGAACATAGGATACAGAGGACCGTAAGAAAGGTTGTTAGAAGAACAAGCAGCAGACTTATACCATCTATTCCAAGTTTGTAACTTATTCCATATGATTCAACCCACCACCAATCCTCAACAAATTGCATGGCCGGACTTGTGGAATCGAATTTAAAGAAGAGCGGGAGTGAAAATATGAATTCGAGGAGAGTAAAGAGAAGCGCAATCCATCGGATTTCTCTTTCACTCTCCTTTTTTATAAAAAGGATTACAAGAGCCCCCACCAGCGGAAAAAAGATTAAAAGAGATAGGATCGGGATACCCAATATTGTCATGAAACTGCTCCTTAAGTTCTATTTGATCAGTAAAAAATAGCGCGAATAATATAATAGACTACGAGTATTATTCCTCCAATAATCATTGAGAAGGCATAGTTTTGAACCAATCCAGTCTGTATTCTTCTTATTATCCCCGAAAGCCAGCCAATTAGATAAGCAATCCCATTAACTGTACCATCTATGACAAATTCGTCAAATCCCTTCCAGAGTCCTGTCCCCAATCTTTTGAGGCTATTTATGAAAAGCACTTCATAGATTTCATCCACATAATATTTATTGAGGATCAGTTGATATAGCCTCTTAAATCTTTCTGCTAATTGTTTTGGAAGAAGAGGGTTCTTTATATAGAAGAGGTAGGCTATTCCGATTCCAATGAAGGCAATCACTACAGAGATTATCATCATAAAAATTTCAAGGGCTGTTGAGTGTGCTTCGGCTTCCCCACCGGAGGCGAAAACCTGAGAGATAAAAGAGATTCCGCTATGAGCCTTTACTGAGATGGGCCCTCCTCCCAAAACAGGTGATAGAAATTCATGGATATGATTTGCTCCTCCCAGGACATGAGGAACCCCCACATAACCTCCTATGATTGAAAGGAAGGCAAGGACTATGAGTGGAACTGTCATGATCTTTGGTGATTCATGAATATGATGGGCGACATGGTGATTGACCCTCGACTCACCAAAGAAGGTCATAAAGAGGGCACGAAACATATAGAATGCTGTCATCCCAGCAGCCACTGCTGAAACAAGCCAGAGGAGAAAATGGCCATGTGGGCTCGAGAAGGCCTGCCAGAGTATCTCATCCTTGCTGAAAAATCCTGAAAGTCCTGGCACTCCAGCAATCGCAAGTGTGGCGATGAAAAAGGTCCAAAATGTTATGGGAATCTTCTTTCTTAACCCACCCATCTTTCTCATATCCAGTTCTCCACTGAGGGCATGCATAACACTTCCTGCCCCCAGGAAGAGAAGGCCCTTGAAGAAGGCGTGGGTCATCAGGTGAAATATCCCAGCGCTGTATGCCCCCACACCAACCCCCAAGAACATGTATCCGAGCTGGCTGATTGTTGAATAGGCCAGAACCTTTTTTATATCATTCTGGCAGAAACCTATGGAGGCTGTATAGATAGCAGTTGCACAGCCAACGATCGCTACGATTGCCATCGATATGGGTGCCATATTATAGAGGACATTACATCTGGCAACCATATAGACACCTGCTGTAACCATTGTTGCTGCATGGATGAGGGAGCTAACAGGTGTCGGGCCCTCCATTGCATCCGGAAGCCATACATACAGGGGAATCTGGGCAGATTTCCCGCAGGCACCAACAAAGAGCAGTATTGTAATAGCGGTTACAGTTGCATGATCAAGCTTACTGGCATTTGCAAAGACCTCAGTGAAATCGAGAGTCCAGATACCGTGCTCTCCCAGACTTGTAAAAAGGAGGAACATACCGAGGATAAAACCAAAGTCTCCTACCCGGTTAACAACAAATGCCTTCTTACCTGCATTGGAAGCTGAGTCCTTCTCAAACCAGAAGCCTATCAGCAAATAGGAACAGAGACCAACCCCTTCCCATCCAACAAACATAAGAAGAAAATTATTTGCAAGTATTAGGTTAAGCATCATGAAGACAAATAGGTTTAGGTAGGTAAAATATCTTGCGAAACCTGGATCATCGTGCATATATCCCACAGAATAGATGTGGATGAAAAAACTTACGCCGCTAACCACTAAGGCCATCAATATGGAGAGCGGATCGATCTGGTAACCTACAACTGTATGGAAATTTCCTGATACCACCCAATCAAAGATGACCTTCTCAAAGAGTCTCTCTCCGGGTGGTCTCTCAATGAGATCGAAGAAGATGAGTATTGATGTAAGGAAAGAGAGTCCAATGGCTGATGGTCCAACCCAGCTTACAAATCCCTTTCCCAATCTCCGTCCTAAAAATCCATTGAGAAAAAATCCTATGGCTGGAAAAAGAGGAATTAACCACACATAATCCAACATTTATCTCTCCTTGCTTTAATGCGCTCTTTGGAATTTAATTCCCAATTAAGCATTCCGCAATAAATGTTTTACCATTTCAATAAATTGATCTCATCCACATTGATCGTCTCTCTTGAACGATATATCATTACAAAGATTGCCAGCCCTACCGCTGCCTCTGCCGCTGCCACTGCCATTACAAAGAAAGCAAAAAGCACACCATCTATTGACTGGAGGAAACGTGAAAGGGTAATGAAAGTGAGATTCACTGCATTGAGCATCAGCTCAATACACATAAAGACCACAATGGCATTACGCCTTGTCAATGCCCCAATCACCCCGATGGTAAATAGCATGGCACTCAGTATAAGATATAGTTCAGGTGGAACAGCTGGAATTGTCATAGGTAACCTCACTCAATTTTACTATTGCCAATTAACCCCTTTTCTTACTTAAAATTACAGCACCAATGATAGCTGAAACGAGAAGTATTGAAACAATCTCAAAGGGAAAGAGATACTGAGTAAAGAGCACCTCACCCACAGCCTTAACATTGGCACTCATTTTATCAGGTGTATAAGAGCCTGCCTTCCCTGTAAGGGATGAAGAAACAAGTGAATATATAAGACCAAAAAGGAACAAAACAGCCAACACCCCTCCAATAACCTTTGAATAGAAGAGTTTCAGCCCTGAGCGGAGCTCTTCCTCTAAATCGAGGAGCATGATGACAAACAAAATGAGCATGACAATAGCACCTGCATAGACAATGACCTGGATTATTGCAATAAATTGACTGTGGAGAAGCAGATAGAGCACCGCCACGCAAAGAAAATTTAAAATCAAAAACATAGCACTATGGATTGGGTTCTTTCTGGTAATCATCAATAGGGAGGCTATAAGAGAGGTTAAGGCCATCCCCAGGAAGATCAACCATTGGAATAATGTCCCTACTGTCTCGGCCATCTATCTACTCCTTTATCTTGAAAAATCCTCATTTCATCCACCTTTCAAAAATGGGAAAAAGGATTACGGATTATTCTTCTTCTCTTCCAAGAGTTTTTCTGTATTCATAAGGAATGCCTTTCGATCACCTTCCACCCACTCGTAATTCCTTCCCATAAAGATCGCCTTAAGCGGACAGGCCTCCTCACAAAAACCACAGAAGATGCATCTTGAGGCATCAATTTCATATGTGAGGGGATAGCGTCTCCCACCTGCATCCTCTATTGTCTCAATATATATGCATTGAGAAGGACAAACCACCATACATAATCCACATCCAACACACTTCATCCTACCCTGATCATCCTTTTCAAAATACTGTATTCCTCTCCAGCGCGAAGCAGGAGGGAGTTTCTCTTCTGGATACTGAGTGGTAATTGGTTTAGAAAAAAAACTCTTTAGTGTAAAAATCAAACCTTTAAGCAGTGGGATGATCATATCTCTACCCCTTTAACGAAACAACCAATCCTGTAATCAACAGGTTTAGTAAAGTTAATGGTAAAAGAACCTTCCAGCCAAATTTCATGATCTGATCGTATCTGAGCCTTGGAAATGTCCCCCTCTGCCAGATGAAGAAGAAGAGGAAGATAAATAGCTTCACACAAAACCATATAACACCAGGGATGAAATCAAGAAAAGGGAAAGGCGGCTGCCAACCTCCACAAAACAGGGTCACTGCAACTGCACCCATTGTTATCATATGTGCGTACTCGGCCATGAAGAAAAGGGCGAATTTCATACTGCTGTATTCTATATTAAATCCACATGCAAGCTCTGATTCTGATTCTGGCATATCGAAAGGTGTCCTATTTATCTCTGCAAGCCCACAGATGATGTATAGGACAAAGGCAAGAGGCTGGTACCAGAGGTTCCAGTTCCAGAATCCTCCTGCCTGTTGATTTACAATCTCTGTAAGCCTGAGGCTTTGAGATAGAATAATCACACCAATGATTGCAAGGCCAAGAGAAACCTCATAACTTATCATCTGAGCTGCTGCCCGAAGAGATCCTGTAAGGCCATATTTATTTCCTGAAGACCAACCACCAAGGACTATGCCAAATTCTCCAATAGATGCAATCCCGAAGATATAGAGGAGCCCGATATCGATATCGGCTATTCTCAGTTTAACAACCCAGTTAGTCCCTGGGATGGTGAATTGATTTCCAAATGGTATCACCGCAAAAAGGCTTATTGCAGTGATTATGGCAATCATGGGTGAAAGGACAAAGACAACCTTATCAGCCCTTCCAGGTATGAGGTCTTCTTTGAAGAAGGCCTTTATCCCATCTGAAAAGGGCTGAAGCAGCCCAAAGGGGCCACACCGATTTGGACCAAAGCGAATCTGAATGTGGCCCAAGACCTTTCGCTCAAGCAATGTCATGTAGGCCACAGAAATCATAAGACAGGCAAATACAACCACGCATTTAATAATTATCTCTATGAGAAGGTATAAAAGCTCCATCCTGCTTCTCCTCTAACCTTTCTCGACCCTTCCAATAAATGATTTATATTCAGGGTGAAGGCCTGTGGAATCTTCTCCGTATGTCAGAAGATTATTTATAAAAAACGGGAAGAAATTCATAGCCAGGTAGGCAACCCCCTTAGGTACATCCTCTGTTACCCTGCATCTCGTCTCCACCATTCCCCTTGGAGAGACAACATTTACTTTATCCCCATCTGCCACCTTAGCCCTAAATGCATCCTCTGGATGAATCTCAATTAGTGAATCTTTTAAAACCTTTGAAAGACCTTCTGCCCTTTTTTTGGTAGTTCCTACTGCATAGTTGAAATGAAATCCTCTTGGAATTATCCACAGGGGATATTGATCATCTGGTCTTTCAGAAGGTTCTTTATAACTAACAGTATTAAATCTTCTTTTAACTCCATTCCCAGAAGACCACTGGATTCCACCCATCTCAAGATCTGAATAGTTTATGTGAGAATAGATTTTAACAAGATCAGATATCTCTCCCATTACCTGTGAAGGTTCTTGATAATTCATCGGGAATCCCATCTTAGATGAAAGAGCGCATATTATTTCCCAATCCGGCCTCGAATCACCCTGGGGGGAGATAGCCTTCCTAACCCTCTGAACCCTTCGCTCCATACTGGTGAAGGTTCCATCCTTCTCTGCAAAACTTGCCCCAGGCAATACCACATGGGCTTGACTTCCGATATGTGTCAAAAATATATCTTGAACGACCAATAACTCCAACTGATTAATTCCATTCTTCAGTCTCTCAAGATTGGGAAGTGTGATAAAAGGATCCTCACCAAAGATATAAAGGGCCTTTATTTTCCCCTCGATTATCTTATCAAACATCTCAAAATAGTTATAACCTCGCTCTGGGGGTATCTCTCTCTCCCATACCTCTTCAAATCTCTTTCGCCCCTCTTCATCATCTATCTTCACATACCCTGGGAGGAGATCTGGAAGGCAACCCATATCAAATGCCCCTTGAGCATTGTTCTGGGTAACCAATGGATAGATACCCCCACCCCCCTGTTCTGTCTCTCCTGTTAAAAGGGCCAAATTGCATAGGGCCTTAACTGTTTCAACCCCACCAATATGCTGGGTAACACCCGAACCAAATACTATTGCCCTCTTTTTCGCCTCAAGATAGAGAAGGAAAAGCTTTTTAAGATCCTCTCGATCGATTCCTGTCTTTTCTATAACAAAGTCTTCGCTAATCCTTTCAAGAGAAGATCTAATTTTATTAAAACCTTCTGTGCTTGAATCAATAAATTCTCTTGAAATAGCCCCCTTTTCAATTAAATGATTTATAAGAGCATTGATTATTACTATATCAGTCCCGGGTATGGGTCTTAACCAGACGTCTGCCCATTTCTCCCACTGTGTCCTTCGAGGATCAATAAGGATAATTTTGGCGCTCTGTTTTCGCATTGCATACCTGATCTTATTGCTGAAGATTAGGTTATCATCATACACATCCGCACCAACAATCAGGACAAGGTCAGCATTTTTTATATCATCCATTGAATGGGTCATCGATCCAAAGCCCAGGGATGAGATCATTCCATAAAGAGATGAACCGTTTGCAAGTCCTGCTCCACTGTCAATACTGTTTGAACCGATGCAGGCCCTCATCCATTTCTGAAAAAGGTAGTTCTCCTCATTCGTTGCCCTTGAAGATGATATTCCTCCTATGCTATGAGGCCCGTACCTTTCCTTTATTTCAATAAGTTTTGAAGCAACATAGTCAAGTGCATCATTCCATGATCTCTCCACAAAAACCCCTGACTCTTTGATTAGAGGCTTTTTTAGTCTTTCAGGATGATGGATGAAATCGTATCCAAATCTTCCTTTGACACATAAGCTTCCATGGTTCTGACCTGCCTCTTTTTTGGTGGTCACCTTTACCACCCTATTTTTTCTCTTCAATATATTGAGTTCGAGCTGGCATCCGCAACCACAGAAGCTACATGTAGTCTGGATCCTATCCAGTTGCCATTTCCTCCCTTTTATCTTGCTGAGATTCTCTGTCAGTGCACCAACTGGACAGACATTGAGGCACTCCCCGCAGGATATACAATTCTCCTTTCTCACTGCCTCTATATGGGATAAAAATCCGCGATCCCTCACCTCGAGTACATCTGCTCCCGGAATATCGATACATGCCTGTACGCAGCGGAGGCACATCACACATCTATCAAACCACTGGCGGATCAGAGGCGTTCCATATGGGATTGATTGGGACTCCCTCTTTTCAGGAGGAAATTCATTCTTTTCTATTCCAAATTCGTAGACACGATTCTGAAGCTCGCATTCTCCTCCAGCATCACATACTGGACAATCGAGAGGATGATTAACAAGCAACAGCCTCAATGCATCAAGCCTCATCCTCTCCAAACGTTCTGTCCTTGTGTGAATGACCATACCATCCATTGCAGGTGTAGAACAGGAAGCCATTGGCATCTCTGCACCTTCAACCTCAACCAGACAGATACGGCAGGATTTTATAATTGACAATTTCTCGTGGTAACAGAGTGTGGGGATATATATCCCGTTCTCCCTTGCCACCTCCAGAATCGTTTGATCAGGTTTTGCCTCCAATTCTTTTCCATCAATACTAAGCTTTAACATTTTTATCAAACCTCGCGGATCGTGACTCGTGAATCGTGGTTTTAAATGCCTTAACACGAATCACTATTCACGATTCACCAACACTTTTATTTTAAACTGCAAACAGTCCAACCCTGACACATCTTAGACAACGTTCAGCTTCTTTCTGAGCCTCTAAGATTGAGAGGCCCTTCTCCACTTCGTCAAAAACCCACTTTCTTGTCTCAGGCGGGAGCATCTTAAGCATTGCCCTCTTTTGACCTCCCACTATTCCAATCTTCTCATCTTTTTTGTAAACCTTAATCTTTTCAATCAAGCTCTCCATTCTCTCATCATCAGACTCCTTTACCTCCATCCCTCGAAGGAAAAGGTCTATCTTTTCTGCTGCCCTCTTGCCATGACCTGCAGCACGAACCAATACATCAGGCCCTGTTACACAATCACCTGCTGAGAAAATTCCCGGATGGCTGGTCATAAATGTCCCTTCCTGAATGGCGATTGTAGAACGTCTCGTTGTCTTTATTTCGTCCTTCTCTTCAAGAAAAGATAGATCTATTGCCTGCCCGATTGCAGGAATCAAAATATCTGTTTCGATAAAGAACTCTGATCCTTTTATAGGAACAGGCCTTCTTCGGCCTGACTCATCAGGTTCTCCTAATTCCATTCTTATACATTCAACGCCAACTACCTTCCCTTCTTCTGCGATTATCCGAATAGGGTTACACAGGTAGTGAAACTTTACCCCCTCCTCTTCGGCATCGTGTATCTCCACATGATCTGCAGGCATCTCCTTCTTTGTTCTTCGATAAACGAGGTTTACATCGGTCTTTCCAATCCTGAAAGATGAGCGAACACAGTCAATTGCTACATTTCCACCACCCACAACAACAACCTTTTTCCCTTCTGGATAGGGGTCCCTTCCAAGATTGATCTCCAATAGATAGAAGACACCTGGGATAAACCCTTTGTAACCTTTATCCTCTCCCTCCACGCCCATGGGTTGATTTGTCTGGGCACCCACACCAATAAAGATAGCCTTATATCCCTGTTCAAACATCTGTGAAAGAGTGATATCCCTTCCAACCTTTGTGTTATATTTTATCTCCACACCCAGGCTTTGAACGATTTCTGCCTCACGTCTCAAAATATTTCTCGGGAGACGATAATCGGGGATACCAACTGCAGCCATTCCCCCAGGTTCACCAAGTCTCTCAAAAATGGTTACATTATACCCCTTTAATGCAAGGTAATAAGCACAGGAAAGGCCCGAGGGGCCTGCACCAATGATTGCAACCTTCTCCTCACGCTTATCTTCCTTTTTTATGTCAGGATTTCTTCTCTTTTCAATTTCATAATCCGCAACAAACCTTTTTAGCCATTTAATAGAGATACACTCATCAACATTCTGTCTACGGCAGTTCTCCTCACAGGGCCGAACACAAACCCTTCCAAGAACTCCAGGGAGACAGGTGGCTTCACGAATGGCCGCCAAGGATTCTTGAAATCTACCTTCCTTAATCAATTCAACATAACGCGTAATTGGAAGATGCGAAGGGCATGCACTTTCACATGGGGCTGTTACCTTAATTTTATATTCTTCACGAGGAATCTTCTTTTTCGACTGAATCGCCTCTATAAATTGAGCCTTAAAATGTTCTATAGCATGTAGAATTGGTCTTGGCCCTGTCTGTCCAAGATTACATTTCGAACTTTTCTGAATTGTCTCTCCAAGATATCTTATCCGGTCCAGATATTCTTCCTTTCCTTCACCATCAGCTATCTGATTCAGGAGCGTCGACATTATACGGGTTCCTACCCTGCATGGTGTGCACTTTCCACAGGACTCCCTCTGTATAGCTTCAATATAGGCTCGGGTTAAATCTATTACATTAACTGAAGGATCCATTATAACCATCCCATCCCAGCCAACAAAGGCCCGAACCTTTCGCTCCTTATCAAATTCCAGGGGGAGGGATAAATTTTTCGCTGGGATTCTATCCCCTTCTGGCCTTCCTCGATTATCTACAATCTCTTCACCCCAGCTACTAAAAAGAATGTCCATCATATCTACCTCGTTATTCGTAACTCGTCTCTCGTTTCTCGTGAATGGTAAGAGATTTCTGAAAAAGTATTAAAAAGAATTTTTTTAACCTCCCCAGTCTTATAAGGATTTTTCAGAGCTCTCTGTAATCATTTTTCAATTCACCAATCATCCGTATTAACGATCTATCTCTCCAAGAACAATATCGATGCTACCAATCGTGGAGATCACATCCGCAATCAAACTCCCCTCTATCATCTTTGGAAGGGCACTAAGATTTGCAAAGGATGGGGCACGGATTCTAAAACGAAATGGACGATTTGTTCCATCACTGATGATATAAAATCCTAACTCTCCCTTTGCTGCCTCCACACTGGCATAGACCTCTCCCTCAGGTGGTTTGAAGCCTTCTGAGACTATCTTAAACTGCCTTATGAGTGAAGCAATATCCTGAAGGACATCATTCTTGTTGGGAAGTGTAATCCTCGGATCAGAGGCGAGTATTGGTCCATCAGGTAATCTTTCAAGAGCCTGCCTCACAATACCATTTGACCACTCCATCTCTCTAAGTCTCACATAGTATCGATCATAAACATCCCCTACAGAACCTGTAGGTATATCAAATTCGAAATCCTCATAACTCGAATATGGAAAGGCCTTTCTTACATCATATTTTACACCTGAACCACGAAGTGTTGGACCTGTAACTCCCCAATTGATTGCGTCTTCCTTAGAGATAACACCTACCTCTTTTGTCCGTTTCAACCAGATGATATTCTCTGTCAACAGGGTTTCATACTCTTTCACTCTCTGGGGGAAATTATTAACAAAGGCTCTTATATTATCTTCAATCCCTTGAGGAAGATCCTTTGAAACCCCACCTATTCTTAGATAAGTTGGAGTGAGCCTTCCTCCTGCAACCTCCTCAAATATCCTTAATACCTCCTCCCTTTCGCGAAAGGTATAAAAGATGGGGGTGATTGCGCCTATATCCAGGACATGTGTCCCTAACCATATCAGATGGGCAGCAATCCTCTGAAGCTCTGCCATCATCACCCTCAGATACTGGGCCCTCTTCGGGATTTCAATCCCGAGGAGTTTTTCTACCGCCAGGACATAGGCAAGATTATTTCCCATTGCATTTGTATAGTCCAACCTATCCGTAAGGGGGATAGCCTGGTGATATGTTCTATTTTCTGCAAGTTTTTCAATTCCCCTGTGAAGATGTCCAATATGAGGGGTGGCCTTAACAATAACTTCCCCTTCCAGCTCCAGAACAACCCTTAACACCCCATGGGTTGCAGGGTGCTGGGGGCCCATATTAATGGTCATCAGCCTCGTCTCTGCCATTTCAAACCTCAACAATGAAGGGCTTATCAAAATCCGGTCCTTCAAGAGGATAATCCTTCCTTAAAGGATGCCCCTCAAAACCATCCCAGAGAAGTATCCTTCGTAGATCAGGATGGTTCTCAAATTTTATACCAAAGAGATCATAAACCTCTCTCTCATACCAGTTGGCCGCCTTCCAGATAGATTCAACGCTCTCAACAGATTCTCCTTCTCCAATCCTTGTCTTAAGTCTAAGTCTCTGATTATTCTTAAATGAATATAGATGATATACTATCTCAAAACGGGGAATCTTGGGAAAATAGTCAACACCACAAAGATCTGTAAGCATATTAAAAAGAAGATCAGGATCAGAATAAAGGAATTTGCAAATCTCATAAATATCTTTTTTTGAAATGATGAGGGTTGTCTCCCCCCTGAATGATTTTATCTCCAGGATGGAATCTTTAAATCTTTCCTCTAACTTCTTTATTATTGATTCAATTGATGACATAAAGTCTTTTATCCTTTCAATTCGAGGGTGCTAAGAGAATCCTTTCTATCTGCAAGGGACTCCTTTTCGATCTTCTTTTGAAGTTTGACCAGTGCCGC
>JBBITW010000036.1:0-24606 GCA_037440525.1 Deltaproteobacteria bacterium | reverse complement strand
GAGGTATCCGCTCGAAGGCTTTTCCATCCCACCTCCCCAGTCTATAAGATTCGTTCCGAATACTTTTTCAGAGGGCTCAGACTTCAAAATTGACATAACTTCAAAAGTTAGTATAAAAGAATCTGTTAAGTAAAGAATGAAGGCCTTCCCCATCTACCTTCAGTTGTCATTTCGAACGAATGTGAGAAATCGGCCCTCCCTGTCATTTCGAATGAATATGAGAAATCTAAAAACAAGATTCCTCGCTCCGCTCGGAATGACAGGAGGGGAGTGGAATGACAGAGTAAAAAGGCTCGGAATGACAGAGGAGAAAAACTTGGAATGACAGTAGGTTAGTTGTCATTTGAGGCTCTTCAATTAACCCCACCTACCCTCTCCTTACACTAAGGGAGGAAAAGGAGGGGTTACGAGGTGGAAATAAAGTGATTTGTCATTGCGAGCCCGCAGGGTGTGGCAATCTCAGAAGAATTTTTTTATGTTTTTCAGGTTTTTTCACTTATGGAAGGGAAAGAGTGAAGGAGAAATTTATCCTGAATGGATAAATCCTATTTAATTAATTTGTCGAGAATAAGGATATCTATTTTTTTAACCCGTTCAAAGATCCTGTCATTGGTCAAAAAGGCAGTTGCACCAAAAATCATAGATGTGGCAAGCTGGATGGCGTCAGGAGTTTTAATTTTTTCCGATGCTCTCAGGTCAGAACCTTTTCGTGCAATTTCTAACCCCATTTCGTAAAAAGTTAAGTTTGGAAAGGTAGTTAAATAGTACTCATAATCATTAGCAACATTTAAAAGCCCTTCCGTTTTAGGTTTGACAAGTATTTCCATCAATGTCAGGTATGATGTAATACCTTTGTTTTGCCCATTTTCTAAGGCATTAAAGATAATTTCTGTAAGAGGAGAATAAAGAGGATGGTCTCCGAGGTGATAGATAAAGATTGAGGTATCCAATCCTATAATTGGATGTTTCTTAAGAAAATCCTGCAATTGTTTCATTTTTCTCACCAAGTTTCCCTTTCTTTTCTTACATATTCTGTAGCATCTAATCCTTTCCAGACATCCTTATGAAGTCCTCGAAGATGTTTAGTATAGCTTTTTGGTTTTGGCCTGATGATAATAATATCATTTTCAAAATCAAGTATAAGGTGGTCACCCGGATTGATGTTTAAATTCTTTCGGGCTAACTTTGGTATAACAATCTGGCTCTTGCTACTAAGTGTTACAATTGCTTTCATAAAGTAACTCCTTTTTTATAAATCTAATTTATTTTTAAAATAAAGTAAAATAAAAATCAATAAAGCTTTACTAATTTTTTTTTATTTACCCTATCTCTTAAATTATTTACCATAGTATAATTTTTTACCCCTCCTTTTAACATAATTTTCTTCTTGAGTTTGATGGAGATTAAAAAAATGAAAATTGGAAGGCATGCTTGATTTGAATACCTATTTTTGTTAAATTATTTTAATGATTTACTTCTTCTACAATATCCTTTTAACATTTTTTATAATTTTTACCGCTTCGTACTTTCTTCTCAAAGCCCTATTTGAAGGACGTATTCAAAGAGAATTAACCCAACGAATTGGATTATTACCCGACCTCTCAGAGAAGAGACCTCTCTGGATTCACGCCGCATCTGTTGGTGAGGTATTCTGTGTAATTCCTATTATAAAAAGGATAAAACATGAATTCCCAGATTCCTGTATTGTTTTAACCACTATGACTCGAACAGGTAATGAATCTGCGAGAAAAAAGGTTCCTGAAGCGAATCATATCCTTTTTTTCCCTTTCGATCATCCAGTAATCATTCGCAATGCCCTTAGAAGGATTTCCCCCGGGCTTCTTCTCATTGTAGAAACAGAAATCTGGCCAAATCTTCTAAGGTATTGTGGGAAGATGAGAATTCCTGTTTTCCTCATAAACGGACGGATTTCTGAAATCTCCTTTCGTAAATATAGATTCTTTAAATTCTTCTTCAGGAAATGTTTAGAAAATGTATCCCTTTTCTTAATGCAGACAGAGATGGATAGAAATAGAATAATTGAAATAGGTGCAGATGAAGAGAAGGTAAGAGTAATCGGAAATATGAAGTTTGATCAAACCCCTCCTTCTTCAGGAGGATTAGAGCCCGAAATATCAGATATCCTTGGATCCGGGGATGAGAAATATTTGATAGTAGCAGGTTCTACACATAGTGGAGAAGAAGAGATATTTGCAGATATATTTAAAGATTTAAGTAAATTATATCCAGGACTTTTCCTCCTTCTTGCTCCGAGACATCTCGAGAGATTGGAGGAGGTAGAAAAGGTACTTAAAGGAAAATCCCTCCTCTGGATAAGGAGAACATCTCTATCTTTAAACCAGGATCAGAGGATAAAAGCAGACGATGAGGTCGCTAAAATAGTTCTCCTTGATACTATGGGTGAACTCTGGCAGTTTTATAGTATGGCAACATTGGTTTTTATCGGTGGAAGCCTCGTTCGGGTGGGGGGACACAATCCCCTTGAGCCCCTCTTTTTTAAAAAATGTGTTATATTTGGACCCCATATGTTCAATTTCTCAGAGATTGCACATTCACTCGTAAAATCAGGAGCGGCCATACAGGTAAAGGATAAAGATG
Organism: Deltaproteobacteria bacterium; assembly: GCA_037440525.1. Classification (GTDB taxonomy): domain Bacteria; phylum Desulfobacterota; class BSN033; order BSN033; family UBA1163; genus JBBITW01. The sequence continues at coordinate 21,987 of JBBITW010000036.1, read as the reverse complement.
AACTTCTTTTCCAATTGAAATGCCTTCTTTCTGATGAGGAGCAAAGGAGGGAGGTTGGTGAGAAAGGCTACCAATTTCTTAAAAAGTATCAGGGCGCCACAGAAAGGACATTTCAGGAAATCAGAGCATTCTTTAAGTAAAAATGAGGTCTCTGAAAAAGTCCTAAAATGAATGGGGAGGTAGGGTTCCAAACCCTTCGAATGCCTCTCCACCCCACCTCCCCAATCCAAAAATTCGTTTTTAATACTTTTCCATAGATCTCGTAAAAATACCTTCGATGAGAGAGCAAATTGAGAGATTAATATATCAGAAAGAGAAATCCCTCTGGAAGAGAATCCTCCTCTTTCCACTTTACATCCTCTCCATTCTCTATGGATTGGCTATCAGGACAAGAAACTCTCTCTATGACATTAATATCTTAACCTCAAAACAACTCTCATGTCCTGTAATAAGCATCGGAAATATCACAGTAGGTGGAACTGGGAAAACCCCTATGGTAATGACCCTAACAAATGAACTAAAAAGAAGGGGAATAAATGTTGCGATTTTAAGCAGGGGTTATAAGGGGAAAAGATCTTCTGGAGATATTGTGAGTGATGGAAAAAGAATCTTTCTTCTACCAGAAGAGTCGGGTGATGAGGCCTTCCTTATGGCAAAGGAGCTAAAGGGTATTCCTATTATAATAGGAAAAGATCGCTACAGGAATGGGATGCTCGCCATTGAACGATTTGGTGTTAGATGCATTGTGCTTGATGATGGTTATCAGTATCTCAGGTTGAAACGTAATTTAGATATCCTCCTGATCGACGGATATAATGGTTTTGGAGATCATTCTCTTTTTCCAAGAGGCATTCTGAGGGAACCAGAGACCAATATCAGGAGAGCACACTTAATAATCCTCACAAAGATTGAAAGCCCTGAGGAATTCAGACCTCTAAAGGAAAGGATTCTTAAGATTCATCCTGAATGTAGAATATTTCATAGTCATTATGAACCAATTGGCTTTGTTGACCATAAAGGAGAAATTAAAGAGCTTAATTCTCTTAAAGGAAGGAAGATTCTTGCCTTTTCGGGGATAGCAAACCCCGATTATTTCTTCTCTCTTCTGAGGAAATGTGGTCTTGAGATCATGAGTAAAATGGTCTTTCCCGATCATTATATCTATACAGTTAAGGATTTGACTTCCATCGAAAAAGAAGTTAAAAAATTTGATTATGCTGTTACTACGGAAAAGGATATGGTAAGATTGAGTAAATTTAGAATCGATCACATTCCAATAGGTGCACTGAAGATTGAGATGAGGATATGGGAGAATGAAGAGTTTTATAAAAGGTTGATGGAAATATTTTGAATTAATATTAAGAAAAGTAAAAAACTTTAAAGGAAAGGGAAGAATATGAATGAGGTTATTAAGATTTTCGATACAACACTCCGTGATGGGGAGCAGTCTCCAGGAGCCACAATGAATATAGCTGAAAAGGTAAGAATTGCCGAGCAACTTGAAAAACTTAATGTTGATGTCATAGAGGCAGGTTTTCCAATCTCATCGGAGGGAGATTTCGAGGCTGTAAGGGAGATCTCTCGAAGGATAAAGCGAACAGAGGTTGCGGCCCTGGCAAGAGCAAATCCCAAAGATATTGATTGTGCATGGGAAGCCCTTAAAGAAGCCAAATTTCCGAGGCTTCATGTATTTTTATCTACCTCTGATATACACCTCAAATATCAATTGAAGAAATCGAGAGAGGAGATTATTAAGATTGCATCGCAGTCAGTAGCGCGGGCAAAGAGGTATACACCCAATGTTGAATTTTCAGCCATGGATGCTACAAGAAGTGATGTTGAATTTCTATGCGCTGTATTTGAGTCTGCAATACGTGCAGGGGCCACCACTATCAATATTCCTGACACAGTCGGTTATGCAATTCCATCAGAGTTCGGGGAGCTTGTTCGAACTGTTCGAAATAAGGTAAGGGGGATTGAGGATGTCATATTGAGTGTTCACTGCCATAACGATCTTGGTCTGGCGGTTGCCAATTCAATAAGTGCTATTCAGAATGGTGCGAGGCAGGTGGAGTGCACCATAAATGGGATAGGAGAAAGGGCAGGGAATACTTCCCTCGAAGAGACAGTTATGGCAATTCGAACGAGAAGTGACCTTCTTAAATTCCATACACGCGTCATTCCAAAACATATCTTCGCAACAAGCCGTCTTGTCTCAAAGATTACAGGCATGGTCGTTCAACCAAATAAGGCAATCATCGGGGCCAATGCCTTTGCTCATGAGTCTGGAATACATCAGGATGGGGTCCTTAAGGAAAAATTGACATATGAAATCATGACCCCTGAATCAGTAGGGATTCCAAAAAGTTCTATAGTCCTGGGTAAACTCTCAGGAAGGCATGCCTTTAAGGAGAAGTTAAAAGACCTCGGTTACCAGCTTTCTGAGGAGGATCTAGAGCTTGCATTTAGTAGATTCAAACAGCTTGCAGATAAGAAGCGTGAGATTTATGATGAAGATATCGAATCTATTGTTGTGGAGGAAATACTTCGGATGCCTCATCGATTCAAGCTGGTTTATCTCAATGTTGTTTCAGGAAATGTCACCGTTCCTACTGCTACTGTCCAGATGGAGGTTGATGGTAAACTGATTCAGGAGGCTGGATTTGGAGATGGTCCGGTTGATGCAACATTCAAGACGATTAAGAAGATTACCCGAACAAGATCAAAACTTCTTCAATTCCATATAAATGCTATCACCGGAGGAACCGAAGCCCAGGGAGAGGTTACTGTAAAGCTCGAAGAGAAGGGATATACAGTGATAGGTCAGGGTGCTGATACAGATGTTATCGTGGCAAGTGCCAAGGCATATATAAATGCCTTAAATAAAATGGAGTTTAAAAAACAGAAACTCGTTGGAATGTAACAATGAAGAAGATTCATCCAATGACTATTACTGAAAAGATTCTCGCCTCTCATTCAGGAAGGAGAATTGTTTTCCCAGGGGAGATTATAGATGTCCGTATTGATCTTGCCCTTGCAAACGACATAACAGCTCCTCTTGCCATTGAAGCGTTTAAGGAGATAGGTGTAAAAAAGGTCTTCCACAGGGATCGTGTTGTTCTTGTCCCTGACCATTTCACCCCTCCAAAGGACATACTCTCTGCTGAACAGTGTAAAATCCTCAGGGAATTTGCACGCTCCCAGCAACTGAAAAATTATTTTGAGATTGGAGAATGCGGGATAGAGCATGCCCTTCTCCCAGAAAAGGGTCTGGTCCTTCCAGGGGATGTGGTTGTAGGAGCGGATAGCCACACCTGCACATATGGAGCACTTGGTGCCTTCTCGACAGGTGTTGGAAGCACAGACCTTGGAGCGGCTATGGCCACTGGAAGGCTCTGGCTTAAAGTTCCTGAGAGTTTAAAATTAATATATTACGGGAAACTCAATCCGTGGGTTTCGGGCAAGGACCTTATTCTTTTCACCATAGGAGATATAGGTGTGGATGGAGCACTCTATAAGGCAATGGAATTCTGTGGAGAGGCAATAAAGGCCCTTCCAATGTCAAGCCGATTCACAATGGCAAATATGGCCATAGAAGGGGGTGCAAAGAGTGGAATCTTTGAGCCAGATGAGATAACTTTTGATTTTCTCAAATCAAGAACAAAGAGGCATTATAAAATCTATAGAAGCGATCCTGATGCTCACTACGGCGAGGCCCGAGAATATGATGTATCAAAGATCAATCTTCAGGTTGCAATTCCCCATATTCCATCCAATGTCAGGGATGTTAGAGAACTCGGGAAGATAGAGATAGATCAGGTTGTCATAGGTTCCTGTACAAATGGTCATCTCGATGACTTAAGGGTTGCTTCTAAGATTCTTAAGGGGAAGAGGATAGCAAATTTCCTCCGTCTTATCATAATTCCTGCAACGCAGGATATCTACCGCCAGGCCCTGAGAGATGGGATCATTGATACATTCATTGAGGCAGGGGCTGTGGTTAGCACTCCTACATGCGGACCGTGTCTCGGAGGTCACATGGGTGTGATAGGGAAAGGCGAAAGGGTTCTTGCAACGACGAATCGTAATTTTAGAGGAAGGATGGGCCATCCAGAGAGCGAAATCTATCTATCAGGTCCTGCAGTTGCAGCAGCAAGTGCAATCAAAGGATGGATATGCCATCCCGAAGAGGTGGTAAAAAAGGGATATTTGAGATGAAGATAGTTGGAAGGGTTTGGAAATTCGGGGCAGATATTGATACCGATGCAATCATTCCTGCCCGTTACCTTAATCAATCCGATCCAGAAGAACTGGCACGACATGTGATGGAGGATTTGAGACCTCAATTCTCCAGAGAGGTGAAGAAGGGTGATATTCTCATAACAGATAAGAATTTTGGTTGCGGTTCATCCAGAGAACATGCACCAATTGCTCTTAAGGCTATTGGTATTTCTTGTATCATCGCAAAGAGTTTTGCAAGGATCTTTTACAGAAACGCATTAAACATAGGACTTCCCCTTCTTGAATCACCAGATGCTTACGAGTTTATAGAAGAGGGAGATCGTCTCAGTATAAACCTATCAACAGGCGAAATCTTTGACATCTCTAAGAGGAAAAGATTCTTTGCAAAACCGATCCCCAGATTTATGGAGAATTTAATAAAGGATGGGGGATTGATTCCACATCTCCGTAAAGAGATGAAGAGAAAGGGGAGGAAAGCCAGTGTATTACGACCCAGTTAAGAATGACCATGGACTTCCACATAATCCTTTCAAGTCATGTGTAGTTCCACGGCCTATTGGCTGGATATCAACAATAAGTCCTGATGGGATACACAATTTAGCTCCATACAGTCAGTTTCAGAATCTAAGCTTCGATCCCCCATATGTAATGATTGCAGCCAATCAAACTACAAAAGGAAGAAGGAAGGACACGGTTATAAATATTGAAGAGACAGGTGAGTTTGTCTATAATATGGCTACATATGAGCTTAGAGAAGCAGTTAATCGTTCTGCCCAGGAGGTTTCGCCTGAAGTGGATGAATTTGAACTTGCAGGCCTCACCAAGGTTCCATCTATAAAGGTTAAACCATGCAGGGTTGGAGAATCACCAGTTCATTTCGAGTGTATTTATCATCAAACAATCAGACTTCCAGGAAATAGTCCAATGGGTAGTGTAGATATGGTGATAGGAAGGGTGATTCTTGTGCATATAAAGGATGAGTTTATTGGTCCGGATGGTAGAATTGATATATTAAGAATCAAACCTCTTGCCCGTCTTGGTTATTATGACTACACAACTGTTGAATCTCGGTTTGAAATGGTGATTCCAGGAGCAAACGAGGCCCTGCTTTCAGGCCTCGAAGGAAAAAGAAGATAAAAAATTCAGGAGGTTTGTATGAAGAAAGAGAGATATAATGTTGCAGTGGTTGGGGCAACAGGAGCTGTTGGAAATGAGATGGTATCTATTCTCGAGGATAGAGACTTTCCTGTTGAAGGGTTAAAACTCCTCGCATCATCGAGAGGGGCAGGAACAAAGATAGAGTTCAAGGGGAAAGAATATACGGTGGAGGTTCTCACCGAGAAATCCTTCGATGGAATAGATATAGGTCTGTTTTCGGCAGGAGGCTCTGTGAGTGAAAAATTTGCACCAATTGCTGGGAAGGCAGGTTGTGTGGTGATAGATAATACAAGCGCTTTTCGTATGGACCCTCTTGTTCCACTCGTTGTTCCAGAGGTAAATGCCCATGCTATTTCACAATATAAAAATAAGAATATCATAGCAAACCCCAATTGCTCAACAATTCAGATGGTTGTTGTTTTAAAACCCATTCATGATGTGGCGAGGATAAAGAGGGTGGTAGTCTCTACATATCAATCTGTTTCCGGGACAGGAAAGAGGGCTATCCAGGAGCTGGAAAATCAGGTTCTTGCAATATATAATCAACAGGAGATAAAGAAGGAGGTCTATCCCCATCAGATTGCATTCAACTGCCTACCACATATCGACGTCTTTCTTGAAAATGGATATACCAAGGAAGAGATGAAGATGGTTAATGAGACAAAAAAGATCATGGAAGATCCGTCAATACGGGTGACTGCAACAACTGTGAGGGTGCCTGTTTTCTATGGTCATTCAGAATCGGTCAATATCGAAACAGAAAAGAAGCTTACAGCCGACGAAGTTAGGGAGATACTATCCAAGGCACCAGGAGTTGTTGTTGTGGATAATCCAAAAAGATTCGAATATCCCCTCGCAATCAATGCCGCAGGAAAGGATGAAACCTTCGTTGGCAGAATCAGGGAAGACGAATCTATCCCAAACGGAATCAATATGTGGATAGTTGCTGATAATATAAGAAAAGGGGCGGCACTAAATGCAGTTCAGATTGCCGAAATACTTATTAAGGAGTATATATAAGAATTAGAGATTGTTTAATTGAGTCCTTCATTTCCAGTTCATAAGGACTTCTTCCTCTCGCAAATGCCATCATCTTCTACCAATTAATTTCCTCCTAATAAAAAGGAGAAATTCCCTCAGAGCCTCCCCTGGTTTATCATTGATATAACTCTCTGTAACTGTTTCCTCGTCTCCATTATGAAAATGCTTGGGAAAAGTCTTGATATTTTGCCACCTTCGATGAGGCGCATTATTATGACGATATACCGATCCATCCAAATGTTTTCTCTCCCAATGGTAGCTGTATCGTCCTTCAATTTTTAATGAGTGCCAAATGTCTATAAAGCTACCATCCGTTAGGATTATTCTAATTTCATTGATGTCAGTGATAATCACGTCTTCTACAATATCACCGAACTCAATCTCTGCTATTTCTTTAAGCTTTGCTAAGTCAATGATCATTAAAGTTCTTCCATTGCTTTCTCAATTTCTTCTTTTTTGAATTCAAGGTGATCGAGCTTCTGTAAATCCTGCCATGTGTCTTTCTCTTCAATCTCCCCTTTCTTATAAAGAGCCTCAAATTCTTCAACATTTGAGACCCCATATTTCGTCCGAATCTTGAATATTTCCGTTTTGATTTCCCTAAGCTTTCTTTCGAGAAAGACTTTCAGGCTATCCCTTAGCATCTCATCTTTTGAAAGGTTCAATTTTTCCGCTAATGCCTCAATTTTTTCTGTCTGAAATTCCATAGAACCTCCTCATTTTGCTAATCTATTTTAACCCTCCTCCTGGTGGGGGGAAACCTCTACCCCCACAGTGTGCTAATTTCTTTAAGGGTAAAATTGTGGCCATAAGAGATATTGCATTGATTTGGATCTTTCTGCTCTGTCCTCTTATAATGTCGACTAACTCGTATTGCCACACAACTTTTGTGTGCCCCAGTAACAAATTAATAGAATGGTTAATTAGAAGATATTCTGAGAGATTTCATTAAATTGCTCATTACCTCTTTCACGGCCTCATCGAGACAGAGGCTAAGACCTTTGGCAAGACTTAGAAATGTCCGATCATCAAGTTTGAATCTTTTGGATATAGTCTCTCTAAGAATCTCCTTACCATCGGGTGAGATAAGTGTTGTCTCAAATAGAAGATCGGCAAAGAAATTATTTCCTTCCTCTGATCTTTCAAACTTTTTAAGATCTATCTTTAAGTTGTAAAAACCCTCTAAGATTCTGCTTGATGTTCTAACACCTTTAAAGATTCCCTTTGAAGTGAGGGTCTCTTTAAATAATTCACGAATCCTCTCATCAGGTGGAACATCCCATTTTGAATACCTCGATATCTCAAGCTCATAAGGTGACTTCCTGTAAATGATATAGGGCTGACTTAAATAGCGGGGAGAATGAACAATTATAGATACAGGAGAATCAACCTTTATATTCTCCGGGCTCATTCTTTCTACGGGAGTATAAAGGCTGTAGATCTTTGTCTCTGGCATGGAACACGAAAAGATAAATAGGATTGTTGAAAATAGTAAAAACCATTTTTTCATCTCATTCCTCCTTGCCTCTGCCCTGTCTGTAAAGGAGGCCCCAGGGTCTTGCCTTTATCTCCTGCAGAAGCTCCTGCAAATCCTCAGTTGTTTGTGTCAACATATTGAGCAGATGATCGAGGTTCTGTGATTGCAGGTCAATGGTCTTACGAACAGTTTTCATGGTATTGTCAAATGACTTAATTGTTTTGTCAGCGGATTGTATAGCACTGTTTGCAGATTGAGATGCCCTGTTTATTGACCTTGCTGTATCTTCAAATGCCTTTATCATCCCCTCAGCCTTCTCTATCCCCGATCCTACCTTTCTTATCTCTCCTCCGGCCTTTTCTATCTCCAATCCTGCTTTTTCAACCGTCTCTTTCACCTTCTCAACCGTCTCTCTTGCCCTCCTCACCATTAGAGAGACCTCTACCTTGTTCTCGCTTACCAGTACTCCAATCTCGTTCAGGACTGATTCAAGCTTATCAGTGGTGCCCTTTAGTGCATTGACAATCTGATTCAGATTGGATGAGGCAGATACTATCGTCTTATTTGTATTTTCAATCACCTTTTCTATTCCCCCAATGTTCTTCTGGCTGAAGAGCTTGTTCACATCACTTATAAGGTTTTCAATTGCCCTGGAGAGATCTTCCATCCTCGCCATCATTCTTCCAAATTGAATCTGTTCTTCTGAAGGAATTGTCTCCCCTACCTTAATCGGTAAATCTGTTGTCTTATCGACAGAGAGCAGAAGGTAGATATCCCCAACAAAACCAACCTGAGTTATGGATGCCTTTGTCCCCTGATAAAGAGTTGTTCCGCGGGTTATACCAATCTCTATTGTGATTGGTTTTCCAGGGCCATCTGGAGGAGTTATACTCAGCACCCTTCCAACCCTGACACCACCGAGTTTGACCTGTGCCCCTACTTCAAGCCCAGCAGCATTCATTACCTTAACATAATATCTATCGAGCTTTTCAAAAAACTGACTTCCGCCTATCAAGATGATAAAGCCACTGAGTAAAATTAATGATATCAAAATAATGAGCCCAGCCTTAACTTCTTCTCTTAGAGACAAGTTTCCTCCTTTCATTCGCCTGCAATAATCCTGAAATAATCCTCTGGCGAATAGGCCTCCTTTTCTGGCCTTCTTTCAAGAAACATCCTTATGCGTGGGTGCTCCGAACTTCTGAGAGCATCGAGAGTTCCTGAAAAGATTACCTCACCGAAATCGAGCATCACAACATGGTCAGCAATTGTGAATACACTTGCCAATTCGTGTGTTACAACAACAATTGTCATCCTGAAGACCTGGTTCAGTTTCAGTATCAGTTGATCCAGACCTGCGGCTGTTACAGGGTCAAGACCTGCAGAGGGTTCATCAAAGAAGAGTATCTCCGGATCAAGTGCCATAGCCCTCGCAAGTGCTGCCCTCTTCTTCATACCTCCTGAAAGTTGAGAGGGATAGAAATTGTCAAACCCTGAGAGGCCAACCAGATCGAGTTTCATACGGACCATTATCTTTATTGTCGATTCCTTCAAACGGGTATGCTCCCTAAGAGGGAGTGCTACATTATCGGCAACAGTGATGGAGTTAAGAAGTGCTGAACCCTGGAATAAGACACCCATCTTCTTTCTGACTTCATTAAGCTCCTCCTCTTTCATCCTTGTGATATCCCTTCCATTGATGAGGATACTTCCCCTTGCAGGGATTAGAAGTCTGATGAGATGTTTTAGTAGCGTGCTCTTTCCACAGCCACTTCCTCCGAGGATGACTGTTACCTTTCCCCTCGGAATTGAGAAGGAAATGCCTTTAAGGATCTCCCTTTCCCCATAAAAACAGACTAAGTCTTTAACCTCAATGGCGTAATCCATATCAGGTAAAATAGTAAAAGAGGGTTGTAAAGAAGAGGTCGAATACTATGACTAAAAATATTGAGGAGACAACCGATGCAGTAGTTCTCCTTCCCACCTCCTCAGCACCTCCCTCTACCTTAAATCCTTCATAAGAACCAACCACTGTAATAACAATACCAAATGCCCATGCCTTTGTAAGACCTGTAAGGATATCTTTAATCAGGAGGGCATTGATCGTCTGCTGAAAATAGTTATAAGGATGTATCCCGAGTGCTGTAATAGAGAGTAAAAAGCCCCCAAATATACCTATTGCATCAGCAAGGATTGTCAGCGAAGGAAGCATCACCATCAGGGCAATAAGTTTCGGTACTACAAGAAACCTTACAGGATTAATCCCCATGCTCACCAGTGCATCAACCTCTTCTGCTGCCTTCATAGAGCCTATCTCTGCTGCAAATGCAGAGCCACTTCTTCCTGCCACGATTATCGCAGTGAGAATTGGCCCCAATTCTCGTGTGATAGATACACCCACAAGGTTGGCTACATAGATCAATGCCCCAAATCTTCTGAGTTGATAGGCTGACTGGAGTGCAAGGATCACCCCTACAAAGAATGAGATAATTGCAACGATGGGAATAGAGTTATATCCTGTCTTAACCATTTCAGATATACTTGCACGAAATCTTATCCTCTTACCTTTTATTGGAGAGATGACCGTCCAGTAGAAGATTTCATTTATGAGCCTCGAGGCATCGTGTATATCTTTAATTCGGGAAATGGTTTTTCTTCCAACCAGGCCCAAAAGGTTTTCAATTATTGATGGCGTCTTCAAGACTTCCATATATTTCAAATACCCTGTCTAATTTTGAAAATCTGAATATCTCTTTAACACTTTCAAGAAGACCTATCAATTTTAATCTTCCACCATATGACATCATATGCTTTAGAGTTTCGACAAAGGTTGCAATCCCTGAACTATCAATATAAGAGACCTTATTGAGATCTACAAAGAGTGAAGCTATCTTTTTATTGATAAGGGCCATCATCTCTTCCCTCAGAACAGGAGAGCTATAAAGATCGATTTCTCCTGAAAGAACCATCAACTTATTTCCCTTATAATCTCTGGTTTCAATCTTCACATCTCACCTCATAAATCTTACAAGCCTTAGGCGATTACCCTTCTTTTTTCGCTGATCGAAGGCAAATATGTCAAAGGCCCTCTTAATCAGATGGACCCCCAGACCTCCTGGCCTGATATCATCGAGATCTCGTCCTTCTATAGATTCAGGCTCGACCTTTTTCCCCTCATCCTCTATCCATACTTCAAACCCCTTTTGAGACTTACGGAACCGAATAAGGATGGTTCGGGAGGTATCTCCTCCATATGCATGCTTGATTACATTTGAGCATGCCTCATCAATAGCAATCCTTACATCATCTATGGCTTCCTCCCCAAGACCTGAAAGCTCACCCATCTTGGCTGAAACTGCCCTTACTATAGAAAGATATTTTGGATCGGAAAGGGTCTTTATCACAAATAAGTCCTTCATCTCATCTGGCCTTTTCCCATCTCAATTCCACGACAGTAAGATCGTCTGCCTTCGGGATCCCCTTTGAGAAGGAATCTGTGTAATTGATTATATGCTGGAGGAGAGAGTCTTCCTTCATGTGCCTTTTTACAAACCGAACTATCTTATCAAAACCAATCCTTTCGCCCTTTTTATTCTTTGACTCAAAAACTCCATCTGTCAAAAAAAGAAATCTATCTCCTTTTTTAAGAGAGATTTTAATAGAACGATAATCTACAGGCAATATCCCCAGAGGAGGACCTGATGAAATCTCCATCACCTTCACCTCATCCCCGGTTAACCATAAGAAAGGCGGATGCCCTGCAGAGGAGAGAAAGATTGTTCCAGGCGATATATCTACCATTCCATAAATGCCTGTGAGGAACATGCCTCTTGGAGCCTGGGAGAGAATGGTGTTCAATCTGTTGAGTGCCATCTCAGGAGACTTGCTCTGAGGTGCTATATATCTGAAATCACTTATTACCTTTGCCATATAGAGGGAGGCCGAGATTCCTTTGCCTGAAACATCTCCAATGAAGATACCTATCCTTTCGTTATCAAGTTCAATAAAATCATAGAGATCTCCTCCCACCTTTTCGGCAGAGATATTCAATGCAGATAAACTCAGCGGCCCTCTTTTAAATACAGGGGACTTTGGTAGAAAGCTCTTCTGTATGATTGAAGCAATTTCGAGTTCATGTTTAAGCCTCTCCTTTTCTATTGATTCCTTGTGGAAACGGGCATTTTCTATAGCAATGGCCACCTGTCTGCAAAGGGTTTGAAATATCTCGAGGTCGTCCTCGTCAAAAAATTCCTTTCTCTTTGGATTCAGGATCTCTGCTACACCTATAAGACCTGTTCTACCAAGCAGGGGGACTGCAATCAGGCTCCTTGTTGTAAACTTTGTCAATCGGTCAACTCCTGCATAGAATCGACTATCCTTTCTGGCATCCTTTATGAGAAGTGGTTTCTGGTACTTTGCTACCCAACCGGCAATCCCCTGGCCAATTTCAAGGGTCACCTTGTTTTTCAGCAGATCGGAGATCGTATCATCCCGTGATAGGGCCAGATCAAACTCGAGCCTTTTTTTCTCTTTATTATAAAGGAGGATGGAGCAGGCCTCTGCGTTCATAAAGCCTTTTGCCTTCTCCATTACAAGTCTTATGAGCTTGTTAAAGTCGAGTGTAGAGGAGATAATGGCTGAGACCTCGATGAGTGCCCGCAGGGCAACAACCTTTTTTTCGATCTTCTGGAGATCATCCTTCTTATTTTGAGAGGAAGATTTCTTCATGATTATTGTCTTGATAACAAATTTTTAAGATTTTTCCAAGAGAATTTAAAAATTAAATTCCCCCGCAGTTTATAGCTTCAAATCTCTAAGGCCTGTCTTCTCACTCCAGAATTGATAAAAGGCATCCTCGTCGAGATTGAATCTCTTAGAAAGGAGTTCATCTATAAATGGACCTCCGGTGTAGGAGATCTTTGGTTCATCAGAAAGGATGGCCTTCATAACGAGATTTGCAATCAGTTCAGGACCCGGGATTATGACATTTGAAAAGAATCTCTTCATTGCCTCCCCATAGGCTTGATAGATAGGTTTGTAATCAGGGTCAGTTCTTTCAAGAATATCTCCAGTTAATTGATTTGCCCTTTCATTAAATTCTGTTGCAATAACCCCGGGTCTTATTGTTATTACACGTATTCCAAAAGGCCTGACCTCCATGCGAAGTGTATCACTTATTGCCTCAAGAGCATGCTTTGTAGCAGAATAGATTCCACCCATGGGGAAAGGGAATTTCCCTACCATGGAGCTTATATTTACTATTGTTCCTCTCCTCAACCTTCTCATCCCGGGAAGACAGGCCTGAGTTAACCTGATCAGGGCAAATAGATTCACCTCAAACATCTTTTTCACAGAATCGATGGATACATCCTCAATAGCTCCTCTTATAGCAAATCCAGCATTGTTTATCAATACTGAAAATGGTTCTGAAAGATCTGAAATCTCTCTGCAGAAATCCTCAACTTCCTTAGAATCTAATAAATCAACTGGTCTTGGAATGATATTTGGGTTATTTTGAGAGAGTTCTTTTAGACGTTCCTCCCTTCGGGCAGATGCAATAACATAGAAACCTTCTCTCGCAAGCCTTATTGCTATCTCTCGACCTATTCCACTACTTGCCCCTGTAACCAGGGCCTTAACGGCTCTCTTTTCCATCTCCCTCGTCCTTTCCTGTTGGAATTTAACTTGTTAAACTATTCTAACAGAAAAATTTTTAATATGTAAATCCCAAAATCATACTTTTTGTAATTCGTCACTGAAGCAGTGAATCTAATGATCTGGAAGGGATTTATGAGAAATGGATTTAAATGCTCCTTTGAGAGACACCTGCCTCCGAAAATGTTGCCATTTCATCGAGAATCCTGAGGCTTGCCTCTGCGAGGAATATCCCGAGTGCAGCACCGGTGCCCTCTCCAAGACGGAGATCAAGATTGAGCAGAGGTTTTAGACCAAGATGCTGTAATATAATTTTATGTCCCTGCTCGGCTGATTGATGAGATGCAATTAGATATTGTTTAACCTTAGGTGAAATAGATGTTGCAATCAATGCCGAGGCTCCTGAGATAAAGCCATCAATTACAACAGGGATACGATATCTTGCACCTGCGAGAATCAAACCTGTGATTCCCCCGATCTCAAATCCACCTACCTTGGATAAGACATCAATCGGATCCTCTAAATTAGGTCGGTTTATTTCCAATGCCTTCTTGATTAAATTTACCTTTCGCCTCCATCCTTCATCGTCAAGACCTGTTCCCCTTCCTGTTACAAGGGAGACATCTTTACCTGTTATAGAGGCTGTTATTGCACTCGATGAAGTGGTATTTCCTATCCCCATATCGCCTGTTCCCATGATATCGATTCCTTTTGATAATTCTTCCTCCACCAGTTCAATACCTGCCTCTATTGAAAGAATAGCTTCATCACGGTTCATGGCTGGCCCCTCAATCATGTTCTTTGTTCCCATTGCAATCTTTTTATCTTTAAGATGTGGATGCCTTTCGATTATAGATGAGACTCCAAGATCTGCTATAACAACCCTCGCCCCCACGAGCCTTGCAAGGACATTTATTCCTGCGCCTCCACGAAGGAAGTTATAGACCATCTGTAAGGTAACTTCCGATGGATAGGCACTAATCCCCTCTTTTGTGATACCATGATCTGCGGCGAGTGTAAAAATAACTTTATGACTAATTTTTGGCTTTGCCTCTCCCTTTATTCCTGCTATCTGAATTGAAAGAGACTCCAATTGTCCAAGAGAACCCTGAGGCTTTGTAAGGCTATCCTGCCTCCTTTTTGCCTCGTTCATTGCCTTCTCATCAAGTGATTTAATCTCTGAGATTATTTGTTTAATCTTATCCATCACTGTCTCCTTCAGTTATTAATCGGAGCAATTAAATATTTACAGTTATCATCCTTACCTTCCTCCATTCTCTTGTCTCATTGACTTTCTACAACGAGACTGTGTCGTAATTCTACATTATTATTTTTTCGTAGGGTAAGCCCTTGTGGCTTACCGCATTAGGTATTACCGATTTCGGTAAGGGATAAACCCTTACCCTACAGATTAAATATTAATTTTTCTCGTAGGGTAAGCCCTTGTGGCTTACCGACCTAAAAATATTCCCTATTTAATAATTAATAAAAATATAATTGAGAGAAGTTCAGCCAGTTCATTTGATGCTCCAAGTATATCACCTGTTACCCCTCCTAACCTCTTGATAAAGTAAAAACGATATCCAATGCTAAAAAGAGAAATCATCAAAAATAACCAGATTCCCTTGATTCCCAGAATAAAAATCATAATAGCTAAAGTAATGAGCGAGGAAGAGATTACCTCTCTATATCCTAAGCTTTCTGTAAAAAGCTTTCCTAATCCATTACCCTCTCGGGCATAAGGTGATCTATAACAGACAAGGACCATGGAATTTCTTCCCAGAACAGTCATCAAGATTAAGGATGAATAGATGGAGGGGGCAGGAATCTGATTAAGGGCTAAATATTTTGTTCCAATTAAAAAGATGAGACTGAATACCCCGAAAGAACCTATCCGACTATCCCTCATCACCTCAAGAATTCTTTCTTTCGATCCTCCTGAAGCCAGACCGTCGATCATGTCAGCAAATCCATCTAAATGAAGGCATCTCGTTAAAAAGGCAAGCAGTCCTATAATGAGCCAAATAACAAGAGGTTTTGGAAGGATCAATGAGAAGAGGTAGTATCCAGAGGATAGCATCAGACCGATTAAAAGTCCCACAGCAGGGAAAAAGGCCATGGAGCGGGCCAGTTGCTTATCCTCTAAGAGAGTAATTTGCCTTAGAGGCAGGATTGTAAGAAAGGAGATGGCTTGAAGGAAACCTTTCACCTTATAGTTGTCCCTTTAAGAAGATTGGTATTCCTGAGACCATGAGGATTACTATGTCTGCAATCTGTGCTATCTTCTGGTTTGTCATACCCTGGAGGTCTCTAAATCTACGGCCGATTGGTTCAGCTGGAACAATCCCCATTCCAACCTCATTGGATACAATGATAAATGATGTTTGATTACCTCTTAGTGAGTTGATGAGTCTATCAATTTCATTTATTATATCTTCTTCGCCAATGCCTCTTGTTAAAAGATTAGAAAGCCAGAGCGTAATACAGTCAAGCAGTATTACCTCAACTTTGTCCCCGTATTTGTTGATTTGATCTGCGATATGAAGCGGTTCTTCAAGAGTCTTCCACTCTGGCCCCCTCATCTTCTTATGGTTTTCGACTCTTTTGGCCATCTCCTGATCGAGGATTTCAGAAGTTGCAAGATATAGTTTTTCAGAAAAATTCCGATTTGCATAATTCAGTGCAAAACGGCTTTTTCCACTCCTTGCTCCTCCAGTTATAAATATCAGCTTTTTCATCATTTTTAGGATATCTCCATGTTAATTAAACTGATGCCATTTAACCAGTTTAACCTGAAGGGATAGGTTACGAAAGTCTTAAAAGGTATATGATATCCCTCCTATAAAATTTCGTTCAGGTGAAGGATAGTAGAATCTATTTCCCAGTGCATCGATCACTGCATATTCAGCATACTTTCTATCAAACATGTTATTGATTCCAACAAATGCCTTGAATCCTTTATATGCAAAGGAGAGTTTAGTGTCAAGTGTATAATATTCACCCAATCTATCTATCTGATTTGCCCAATCGCTTATGAATCGGCGAGGACCAAAGAAATTGGCCCTTGCATTAAAGGTAAATCCTCTGCCAAGATCGATGTCTGTCCCGAGAGTCCCCTTATGCCTCGATACAGAAGGGATTTCACTGCCTGAAAAGGCACCTCCTCTGAGCAATGGACGGATATAGCTATAATTTCCCCATATAGAGAGCCATGGAAAAGGATTTATCTTAACCCCTGTCTCAATACCCTGTCGTCTTGTTTCTTCGTAATTTTCGTTTGCGAATGTTAAGGGATTGAAGAAAATTTCGTTCTTTAGGTCTATCCAGAATAAGGTTATATTTGCTTCAATCTTTTCGTTGAAGAAATGTCTTATCCCTCCTTCATAATGATAACCCCTCTGAGGTTTCATGGCAGGATTTATCTGAACCACGGGGAAGAATTGGAGAAGTTCGTCCGAAACAGGAAAACGAAAACTTCTTTTATAGCTCAAAAAGGCAGAGGATCTCTTTCCAAAAAGGTAATCGAGTGAAATATTAAAGGCAGGTTCATTATCGCTGGTTTTATCCTTCAATCTCGGGGTCTCCTGAAAGAATTCATAATTTACCCATTCGTGGCGGTAGCCAAGTGATAGAACGAGATTGTCAAGAATCGAGAATTCATTATTGAGATATATGCCTTTTGATCTTTTCATTACTTCGGATTCATTAAAGAATGTCAATCCAAAAAAGGATGTCTCAGATTCTATCTCTGATTTTGACCTATAAAGGTCAAATCCAAATATCAATTTATTAGGCCTATTAAAAATTTGCTTTTCAAGAATATATCTCGGTGTAAAGCCCCATGTTCTCAAATTCCTCTCGTCTCTGAAGTTAAATGAGGTAAAGAAATCCTTTACCTCTCTATCCCTTAGTGAGAGGTCAGTTTCGATACGGCCGAATTCTCCAAGGTTAGCTTTTATCCCAAACAGGGCATATCCATCCTCTGTTTCAGCTTTATCATCTGGTCTGAGTGTGCGACGACGATGAAGTTTATAAATGTCGCGTGGGAGTTCACCTGGAAGCCCTGCGTCATCCCGATGGAGACTTCCGCTGAAGTTGAGACTGAGGAATTCGTTTAAATCGTATGTAATCTTTCCTCCGGCGTCTTTTGCCCTGAAGAAACCATTATCACGATATCCCTCTGTTCCACTATAACTGGCATTGAGAAGCGCCGAAAGTCCACCCCACTTTCCACCTACTGAAGCGCTCTCTTTATTGAAATGATAACTTCCTCCTGTAACCTCTGCCCTCATTGAGAATGGCTTTTCA
The DNA here is from genome assembly GCA_037440525.1 of Deltaproteobacteria bacterium. Classification (GTDB taxonomy): domain Bacteria; phylum Desulfobacterota; class BSN033; order BSN033; family UBA1163; genus JBBITW01. Next base: position 4,106 of record JBBITW010000036.1, on the reverse strand, counting down.
GGTTTCTTTGTAATGATGTTGATCACCCCTCCCACAGCATTATCCCCATAGAGGACACTCCCAGGGCCTCTTACAATCTCAATACGCTCCACCTGATCGAGGGGGATCTGGGACCAATCCACTCCACTGAGATCTATTTCGTTAACCCTCCTTCCATCCACCAATACAAGGCTATTAAGCGGGCCTGTTTCACCAAAGCCCCTGATATCAACTGATGCAGTCTTCCCGGTTCCATAAACATCACGAACAACTATTCCCATTTCATTTCTTATCAACTCGATCACAGTTTTGGCATTGGATTGTTCAATCTCTTCCTTTGATATAACGGTAACATTTGCAGGGACTTTTCTAACCTCCTGGACATCTCGTGTTGCAGTTACAACAATAGGCTCAAGAGTCGCTTCTTTCTCTTGAGGAAAGGTGGATAATGGAGCAAAGACCAATAAAATTGAAAAAATAATAAATAGAATCAAATTTTTCATAAAGCACCTCCTCCTGAATTTTTATTTTCCGAACTGTTAAAGTTCGGGCCAGGGAGAAGGGTCCAAAAAAAATCCCCGGCCTTCGTTCGGAAGACCGGGGATTTTACCCGCATGAACCCTTCACAGTCTTAGCCTCGAAGACCACTGTGTGAAGTATATCCAGGCAGGTTTTCTGGCTTTCGGATCTTCCTACTCCCTGCGCCTTCCCATCCTTCTATAAGCCGAGAACAGTGGCTAATTGCAGGTTTCGTCCCCGATTACAGCGGCGGGTCCGCCCCCGAATTTCCTATAAAAATAGGATCACGGGGTTCCCTTCACCTGAATATATTTTTTTCTTTCTGTTAACACATTGATCAAATTTTTTCAAGTCCAGTTCTTAAAGAGAGCTCTTAAAAAGTCTTTAAGTAATTAGCCCATCCATACCTCCCCTTAAAATAAGGGTAGGCAAGGTGTAAAAGAAGCCGAGGGTCAGGTCTACACTTTTGACAGAATTATTGATTTAAAGCATATAAAGGTGAAATAAGTATTTTGAGAGGTATCTATGATTGGCAGTAAGGCTATACTTTATCTTTGGCACAGATATAGTGGACTTACGTTAAAGAAGATAGTTGGATATTTTGGGATAGGAGAATCTGGAGTATCTAAGAGTAGCCCTCGTTTTCAATTATTATTGGACAAGGAAAACAAATAGGAAGATCGAACATATAAAAAGGAATTAAAATTGTCAAAAGTGTAGACCTGACCCTCTATTTGATTTTTCAAGGAGGTTTTCCAAATATTTCCCTTCCTTTTTAAGGAGGGGGAAGGGGAGATTAAAAGGGGATTTTAATTCCACTTGATAAAATTTTTTCAAAAATCTAAATTGATAAAAAAATTGTCAAATTTTAGATTTAAAGCTATTATACATTAAATAGCGCAACATAGAAAGATTAGAAATTGGATACGTCAAAAATCAGAGATGCTTATGTAGCAATTCATGGCCACTTCTATCAACCTCCGAGAGAAAACCCGTGGCTTGAAGAGATTGAGACGGAAGAGAGTGCCTATCCATTCCATGACTGGAATGAGAGGATAACATTTGAATGTTATAGACCAAATGCCTATGCGAGAATCCTTGACGAGAAAAACAGGATTCTGGACATAATAAACAACTATTCCTTTATAAGCTTCAATTTTGGCCCAACACTTCTTTCATGGATAGAGGAGAAAAACCCGGTCCTGTATCAAAAGATTATTGAAGCTGATAGGGAAGGCCATCGATGCTTTGGCCACGGGAATGCCATTTCTCAGGTTTATCACCATATAATAATGCCTCTTGCTAATGAAAGGGACAGAGAGACAGAGGTAATCTGGGGGATTGCTGATTTTGAGAGGCATTTTCGCAGAAAACCTGAAGGTATCTGGCTTCCTGAAACAGCTGTAAATTATCCAACAATTAAACTTCTTATTAAGTATGGGTTACGCTTCATCATCCTCAGTCCATTTCAAGCCTTGAGGATGAGGCCATTTGGTGGAAAAAGATGGATAGATGTCTCCAATGGAAGGATTGACCCAACCCAGCCCTACCGCTATTTCCTTAAAGATAGCTCAGGTAAGAAGGTTATCGATCAATATATAGATATATTTTTTTACGACGGCGCAATTTCTAAGGAGGTTGCATTCGGGGATTTACTGAGGGATGGAAATCTCCTGTGTGATCGTTTCTTAAAGGCCTATCAAACAACGAGTAAAAGGCCTCAATTGATTCATATTGCCACGGATGGTGAAACCTATGGTCACCATAAAAAATTTGGTGAGATGGCTCTGGCATTTGCACTTAGAAAGGGATTTTCAATGCGGGGATTAAAGATAATAAATCTGGGGGCATTTTTAAATAAGTTTCCTCCAGTTTATGAAGTGGATATTGATGAGGGACCGAAGGGAGAAGGTAGCTCATGGAGCTGTAGTCATGGTGTGGGGAGATGGAAGGAGGATTGCGGTTGTAGCACAGGAGGCCAGCCTGGCTGGAACCAGAGATGGAGAGAGCCATTGAGAGAGGCACTCAACTCCTTGAGGGACGAGCTTGGTTCCTTATTCGAAATAGAGGGAGAGAGGATATTTAAAGATGTTTGGGAGGCAAGAAACGGATATATTGATCTAATCCACGATCGTTCATCAGGAAATGTTGAAAGATTTTTTGACCGATATGGAGTTGCAGGGATCGGTGAGAGGGAGAGGATCAGGGGTTTAAAACTTCTCGAAATGCAGAGGCATACACTTCAGATGTTCACAAGCTGTGGCTGGTTCTTTGCAGACCCTTCAGGGTTAGAAACGAGGATCATTCTTCTTAATGCCGCAAGGGCAATCGAGCTTGCAGAGGAATTGACAGGACGGTCAATCGAAGAGAAATTCCTTCTCGACCTATCTAAGGTAAAAAGTAATATTTCGGAAATGGGGGATGGTTCAAATATTTATCTTCGATTTGTAAAGCCAAGATGTCTGAAGTTGGAAAATGTTATCAATCACTTTGCGATCTCATCTCTGTTTGAAGATGGGGAGAAGAGCAAAAGGATTTTCTCATTTTTTGTGGAAAATATAAGATATGAAAAGATTGTAGATGATGGGAAGATGTTGCTACTCGGCCATGTAAGGGTTGGCTCAAAGACCATACAAGAAAAAAAGGAGTTTCTATTTGGATTGATCCCTTCGAAAAAGGATATATTCCGAACCTGGGTTCGGGAATTCAGAGATGAAGATATTTTCCGTAGATTAAGAGAAAGAGGGCTGGGCGGCTTTGAAAGTGATGAGCAGGGAATGGTAGAAATCCTTAACGACATATTAGGGTCTCATAGCTTTACCATTCGTGATGTTTTAAATGAGGGGAAGGGAGAGATATTTAAGAAAATTATAAAGAAAGAGATGGATGAGTATTACAGGATCAATGCAGAGATTTATGAGAGAACAAAAGAGACAGTTGAGCTAATTGTCAAAGAAGGGTTAGAGGTGCCTCAGGAGATTCGTTTTGCCGCTGAGCTTACATTGAGTAACAGGCTATTAAATGAGATCAAGGATCTGGAGAAGAATCAGAGAGATGTCATTGATAGAGGGGAGGTTGAGAGGATAATTGATGAGGCAAAACGAAATGGATACCGGTTAAGGATGGAGGATTCGAGTAAAATATTAAGCGATATATTGACACAGAGGATGACAGTGCTCTGGAAATCAAGGGATTCGTCTCTCGCAGAGAAAGAGAGAGATATTGAGGAATTGATTAACCTTCTTGATAAGATTGAGAAGTGGGGTTTTTTGATCTCCAGAGAGATCTCCCAGGACTTCATGTATGATATCCTCGCCCACTCTCTGATAGGCCTTGAGGAGTGTTTGTGGAGAGAGGGGAAGATAACTCCATTTCCACCCAATTTGATTTCCCTCGCAGAAAAGTTGGGTTTCAATATAGACAAATATTATAAGATAGTGTCTTGTTTATAAATTTAGATTCTTACACAATGAAGTCTGAGAATTTATCTCTAACATTGATGAAGTAAGCCCCATCACCCCCTCCCTCTCCCCCGATGAGGAGGCTGTGTCGTAATGAGGTGTATGCCATGTTTGTCATTCCGAGCCTCTTTTTTCTGTCATTCCGAG
>JBBITW010000035.1:0-25073 GCA_037440525.1 Deltaproteobacteria bacterium | reverse complement strand
AGGAAAAAGGTTTTTAAGAGGATTAAGAGTGCACTTTTAATTTGAAAATGATAGTCTCTAAATAAGGTATTGACAAAAGAGCTGATTTGGGCTAAAAAGGATACTTGTGAAAATTATCTTTAATTAAAATTTTTTAAATCTTCTCTTGAAGAAGGAGAATTTAATGAGAGAGGTTGTTATTGTAAGTTGTGTTCGGACAGCTATTGGGTCATTTGGTGCATCTCTAAAAGATATTCCTTCGGTAAAATTGGGTTCTGCAGTTATTAGAGAGGTTCTAAGGAGGGTCTGTCTTAAACCTTTGGTAAAGAAGGAAGACCTTGAATTATTGCCTGAAGCATTTAAATGGGCAGGGATGACAGAGTTGGAAAAGGCATACTATCAGTGGGATGGAGAGCATGAGGGGGTTGAGATAGATGAGGTTATCATGGGTAATGTTCTTCAGGCAGGTCAGGGCCAGAACCCTGCAAGGCAAGCTATGATATACGCCGGGATTCCAAAGGAGACAAATGCCTTTACAGTAAATAAGGTCTGTGCATCAGGCCTTAAGGCAATAGCACTTGGTTCCCAATCGATTCAATTGGGAGAGGCAGATGTGGTTATAGCAGGTGGTATGGAGAATATGAGTCAGGTTCCTTATGCCTTTCCCATGGCACGTTGGGGGGCAAGGATGTTTAACCAGGAAATGGTTGACCTGATGGTATTCGATGGTCTATATGAAATATTTTATGGCTATCATATGGGGATGACAGCAGAGAATATTGCTGAGAAATTTGGTATCTCAAGGAGGGAACAGGATGAATTGGGGTTGCTCAGCCATCAGAGGGCACGAGCTGCCATTAAGAATGGAATTTTTAAAGATGAGATTGTTCCGGTTTTAATACCCCAGAAGAAAGGCGATCCAGTTGTTTTTGACACTGATGAGAGGCCAATGGATACATCACTGGATAAAATGGCAAGGTTGCCATCTGTATTCAAATCTGATGGAACGGTAACCGCTGGGAATGCCTCAGGTATAAATGATGCTGCCTCAGCTGTCCTTCTTATGTCTAAAGAGAGGGCAAAGGAGTTAGGTCTTGAACCTCTGGCCACTATCCGTTCATATGCTACGGGTGGAGTTGATCCAGCTTATATGGGCCTGGGCCCCATACCTGCAGTAAGAAAGGTTTTGAAAAAGAGTAGAATCTCTTTAAATGACATAGGACTTATCGAACTTAATGAAGCTTTTGCCTCCCAGGCAATTGCCTGTATCAGAGATCTCAACTTAGATATGGAAAAGACAAATGTCAACGGAAGTGGAATCTCCCTGGGGCATCCCATTGGATGCACAGGGGCAAGATTGATTGTGAGCCTTGTTTATGAAATGAAAAGAAGAGGGGTAAATATCGGGATGGCTGCGCTCTGTATAGGTGGTGGCCAGGGCATGGCAATGATTATAGAAAGAGATTAAGATGCCATTTGGGAGATTCATGGGTCTTTATAAAAGGTTTTCGCTAAAGGAGGGAAGATGGAATATAAAAATATTTTAATAGAGTTTGAGGGTGAGATTGGAATCCTGACAATCAATCGGCCGAAGACACTAAATTCATTAAATATAGAGACATTAAAAGAGATACAGATGGGACTGCAAGAACTTAAAAACCATAAGGAGATGAAAGTCCTAATCATCACAGGCGCAGGAGATAGGGCCTTTGTTGCAGGGGCAGATATATCTGAGATGAAGGATATGACATTTATGGAGGCAATCAATTTTTCAAAATTAGGCCACCAGACCCTAAATATGATTCAGGACCTTGAAGAGCCTGTGATTGCTGCAGTCAATGGATTTGCCCTGGGAGGAGGCACTGAGATTGCCCTTTCCTGTGATTTTATCTATGCATCAGAGAATGCGAAATTTGGGCTTCCTGAGGTAACCCTCGGGATATTTCCAGGTTTTGGTGGAACACAGAGACTTCCCCGTCTGATAGGGAAAGGATGGGCAAAGGAATTGATCCTCACAGGCAAGATGATCACTGCCCAGGAGGCACTTCAGATAGGGATTGTAAATCGGGTCTTTCCACAGGCATCCCTTATGGAGGAAACAAAGAAGGCAGCACTCCAGATAGCAGCAAATGGTTCAATTGGGGTGAGATTGGCAAAGATGGTTGTTAATACAGGTTTTAATATGGATCTTAAAGAGGCCTGCGCCTTAGAGACCTTTGCCTTCGGTATCGGTTTTGCGACAGAAGACAGGAAAGAAGGGATGACAGCATTTCTTGAAAAGAGAAAACCAAATTTTAGAGGGAGATAAGGAGGGAAAATGAAGATCGTTGTTTGTGTCAAACAGGTTCCAGAAACAACAGATGTAAAGATTGATCCAAAAACAAATACTTTGATCAGGGAAGGTGTAGCAAGCATAACCAATCCTTTTGATGAATACGCCCTTGAAGAGGCCCTTCTTACAAAGGAGAAGCACGGTGGAGAGGTTCACGTGATCAGTATGGGGCCTCCTCAGGCTATAGAGGTTCTTCGAAATGCCCTGGCTGTTGGTGCTGATAAGGTTTATCTTGTTTCTGATAAGGCCTTTGCAGGTGCAGATACCCTTGCCACTGCATATACACTTGCCAAAACAATTGAATGGATTGGAGGGGTGGATCTTGTGATCTGTGGTAAGCAGGCCATTGATGGAGATACAGCACAGGTTGGTCCTGGTGTTGCAACCCGTTTGAAGATACCCCAGCTCACATATGTATCAAAGGTTAGAGAGATCGATATGGATAAAAAGAGGATAGTGGTAGAGCGGTTGCTTGAGAATGGGAAAGAGGTTGTTGAATCTTCTCTTCCTGTTTTGATCACAGTTGTTAAGGATATTAATGAGCCACGCCTTCCCTCACTTTTGGGTATCAAGAAGGCGGCAAAGGCACAGATTCAGACATTGACGCCCAAAGATATCAATGCCGATGAGAACCGTATAGGGCTCAAAGGCTCTCCAACATGGGTCACTAAGGTCTTCTCTCCTGAGGCAAGAAGTGGAGGTGGAGAGATATTGAAGGGAGAATTGACAGAGGTAGTTCCTCTGCTGGTCAATAAATTGATGGAGTCAAAATTCATTAAATAAATGAGATTTTGGTTGACAACTTCATAATAATTCTAAAAAGGAGGGTTAAATTAATGGCCAGGTTATTGATCAATGCTGATAAATGCACAGGATGTGAATCCTGTATCCCTGTCTGTCCCTTTGGGGCATTAAGTATGAAGGAAGGGATTGCTGTTGTTGATGAAAAGTGCACTTTTTGTGGGGCATGTATAGATGCTTGTCCCGTAGAGGCAATCATTCTTGAGAAGGAAGAGAAGGCCATAACGATAGATACATCTGCCTATAAGGATGTCTGGGTTTATATCGAGCATGACCAGGGAAAGATATTAAATGTATCCTTTGAACTTCTCGGTGAAGGAAGGAAACTTGCTGATGCACTTGGATGTAAATTATGTGGAATGCTGCTTGGTAAAGATGTTGAGGGATTTATTAAAGAGGCGATAGCCTATGGAGCAGAAAAGGTCTATGTGACAGAGAGTCCTCTACTCGAACCCTACAGGACAGATCCTTATTCATGTGCCGCAGTTAATCTTATTCAGAAGTATAAACCTGAAATCGTTCTCTTCGGGGCAACCACCCAGGGTCGCGACTTTGCAGGGACAGTAGCAACAACCCTCGAAACCGGTTTGACAGCCGACTGCACAGGGCTCGATATTGATCCTGAAACAAAATATCTTAGGCAAACACGTCCTGCATTTGGTGGTAATATCATGGCAACCATCCTCGATTATCCAAATTATAGGCCCCAGATGGCAACTGTAAGGCCAAAGGTATTTCCCATGCCACAGAGGGATGATTCAAGGAGTGGAGAGGTAATCAGAGAGCCCCTTCCAATGACAGAGGAACAGATAAGGACAAAAGTCCTGGAGTTTATAAGAGGCTCAGAGACAGTCAATTTGGCCGATGCTGAGATTATTGTTTCAGGTGGAAGAGGTGTTGGGGGACCGGAAGGTTTCAAGCCTATTCGTGAGCTCGCAGATGTCTTAGGAGCAGCAGTAGGTGCTTCAAGGGCAGCGGTTGATTCGGGATGGATTCCTTATGAGCACCAGGTAGGTCAGACAGGCCGAACCGTTAGGCCAAAGATATATATTGCCTGTGGAATTTCAGGCTCCATTCAGCATCAGGCAGGGATGAAGACATCAGATATCATTGTTGCAATCAATAAGGATCCCGATGCCCCAATTTTTAAGATTGCAACTTACGGGGTTGTTGGTGACCTATTTACAGTTGTCCCAATGTTGAAGGAGGAATTTAAAAAACGATTGGGACGATAAACCCTCTTGAGGTATCTGAAAAATTATTTAGAAAGGGTCTTATAGATCTAAAAAGTTGAGAGATGGGACTTTCAGTGCGATTGTCCTGTCTCTTTTTTTATATAATTGCACTACTGAATATTTTCCCTTGATTTTTCCTTCCTGTTTCATCATAATGAAGATGATAATTCTTTAAAAAATTTAAAGGGGGGATCTTTTATGATAATTACATGTGCCTCCTGTTTAACAAAGTATAATCTTGATGATTCAAGAATTTCTGCCAAAGGAGCAAAGGTTCGATGTTCCCGTTGTAAGCATGTTTTTTATGTCGTCCCACCCCCAGAGACTAAAGAGGAGATCCTTGAGGATTTAGAATCCTTTGCAAAGTTCCATGAAGGATTGATGGAACCAGAGGGGAAAGAACCTGGCCTTAGGGTTTCTGAAGTATTGGAGGAAAAAAAGGAACCTGTGGAGGAAGAGAGAAGGTTTATTTCTTCTGAGGAGATAACACCAAAAGAAGAGAGACTTCCTAAGGAGCCTAAAGAAGAGGAGAAGGTAGAACAAAAAATTATGGTACCCAGAAGAGCTCTGGAGGAGGAAAAACCGATCGTGAAGGAGAGGCGCTCCCCTTCCCGATTTTTTGCCCTCATAGTGGTCTTAATCATCCTTATTTTTATTATGTTCTATATTTGGACAGAGTTGGAATCAGGTGGTAGTCTTTCAAATTACTTAGATATACTGATAAAAAAGATTACAGATCTATGGCACCAGATCTTAGGAAGCTAAAGATAACTACCATCCTTTCTTGGTAAGATCATCCATTTTTGAAGATCATAGATTTTTGGTTACGAAAGCTTCTCTCCTCTTCCTTACAATATAGATGAGAGGAAGGCTCAAAAAGGTAATCGCCATCTTTACAATATATTGGCCTTTAATAAGAATCCAAACAGGCATGAGTCCATAGAATGCAATGGTTATAAAAATAATGCTATCCACTCCTGTAGAGATCGCATTGCTTACCAATACCCGTATCCACTTTGGTCCACGAACATGCACCCTCCAAAATGCAAATATTTCAGCATCTATGAGAGAACTTATAAGATAGGCTGTTAGGCTTGCAAAGACGATTCTCGGGGTATTGCCCAAAACATTGCGAAAGGCATCGTCCCCTCTGTAGAACGAGGCCGAAGGAAGATAAATAGCAAACTGGACATAGGCAGCCAGAAGAAGATTTGCAAAAAAGGCGGCGAGGATCACCTTCCTTGCTCCCTCCTTACCCAAACTTTCATTTATAAGATCGATTAGTGTAAATGTGATCGTATAAATAAAGATAGCTGATGGAACAATGATTCCATATAGCTGGACAGGTTTGGAAGCGGTTACATTGGCAATCAATTCGCAGGCTATGTAAATTCCTATAAGGATTGTTTCCATATTAGAAGGCTCAATCCTTTGAACGGAGAAGCAGTATGGGCGTTTCTGCCCGGGTCAATACCTTTAGGGCTACACTTCCCAAGACCCATCGTGTAATTCCAGAACGACCGTGGGTTGACATGATAATCAGATCAGCTCCAATCTCTTTTGCAAAGTCAATAATCTCTACGGCAACCTGCTGGCCTGTCTTTACCATGGCACTGGCTTTCAGGCCCTTTTCTTTAAGTTCATCCGCAAGGTTTGAAAGATATTTTTCAACAGCCTCCTTCTGTCTTTCGTCAATGATTAGAGGCGTTACCAACTCAGGTGAACCATAAATAGGCATAAAAGGAACAACCTGAAATAGAATGATCTCAGATCCAAAAATCCTTGCCAGTTTCTCTCCATGATCCAATGCCTTTTTTGCCAATTCTGAGCCATCCAGTGGAATCAGGATTTTCTTATACATACCCCACCTCCTTAAAGTTTAATTTATCTTGTTATTAATAAATAATTTTTAACAAGTTTGTATCTAAAAGGCAACATAAAAAAACAGTTAGCAAGATGTCTCTGAAAAGGTATTTAAAACAAGTTTTATAAACTGGGGAGGTGGGGTGGAAAATCCTTCGAGTGGATACCAATAATAATATGGCACTATTGATTAATACCCTACCTCCCCAGTCATTTTAGGACTTTTTTAGAGGTCTCAATAGAGAGATTGGACCTTATTGATATTTTTGATAGATTGAAGGATCGTTATAGAAAAAACTGATTTGACTTATCCTTTTTAAGACGATTAAAATTTAAAAAGAAGGTTCTTGAGATAAAACCTAAGGGGAAAGGACAGGATGGAAAAGGTTAAACTGACAGCAAATGTTCGAAAGGCTGGTTGAGCCTCAAAGGCTTCTCCAGAGGATCTGGAGAATATTTTAAGAGAACTACCCATTCGTTCTGATCCAAATGTATTGGTTGGACTTGAGACATCCGACGACGCGGGGGTTTATAAGCTGAGCGAGGAGATTGCCCTTGTTCAGACCGTTGATTTCTTTACCCCAATTGTAGATGATCCTTTCACATTTGGTCAGATAGCAGCGGCAAACGCCCTCAGCGATGTCTATGCAATGGGAGGAGTTCCTCTCACGGCCATGAATTTAGTGGCATTTCCAACAAAAACCCTTCCACTGTCAATTCTCAGGGAGATACTCCTTGGAGGATTATCGAAAATTGATGAGGCCAATGTAGCCCTTGTGGGTGGCCATACAATTGAGGATCAAGAGATTAAATATGGACTTTCGGTAACAGGCATTGTGCATCCAGATCGAGTCCTAACCAATGGAAAGGCAGAGGTTGGAGATAAGTTAGTTTTAACAAAACCTCTTGGCACAGGTATCATCTCTACCGCCCTTAAGGGAGGGATGGCCTCGGATTATTCAGTAAAAAAGATGGTTGAGGCAATGGTTTCTCTCAATCTCAGGCCATCAAAATGGATGATTTCCTTTGGTGCCCATGCCTGCACTGACATTACAGGATTCGGTCTGATAGGCCATGCAATGGAGATGGTATCTGCAAGTCAAGTTGGTATGGTAATATATTCTAAAGAAATCCCCTTACTTCCTGAAGCTTTTGAATATGCAAAGATGGGATTGATTCCTGGAGGTGCACACTCTAACCGTCAATTTTTTTCATGTCATGTAGAGGTAAACAAGAGTGTCCAGAATATTCTCATAGATGTCCTTTATGATCCACAAACCTCAGGTGGGCTCTTAATCGCATTTCCAGATGAGGGGGCCAAAAAATTTGTAGAGAAACTCAAGAAAGAAGAGAATATTGATTCATCAATAATTGGAGAGGTTGTTAAGGAACCTCGTGGGAAAATCATCATACTTTAAGAATAATCTCTGTTTTCATTTGCTATCCTATTTATTGGCTTAAAGTTCTTATCCATTCACTGACACCGGTTCTTATCATCATCATTGAGAACGAAGCAAGAAGAAGGGCAAAGACCTTTCCAATACCTTTTGTCCCACCCTCTTTTAAAATTTGCATAATTTTAAAGGAGTGTCCGAATACAAACCATACAATAAGGATATTAATGATGAAGCAGATGATTGTTGAGACATATCCATAAGCCGGGGCACTGATTAAAAGAAGGGTTAAGACCCCTGGTCCAACAATGAGAGGAATTCCAATGGGAACCACCCCTAAGGTCTCTTTTGGAAATGTCCTTGTCCTTTCTGGAAATATCAAATCAATAACTGCAATAATAAAGAGGAGTATACCTCCTGCCACTTTAAAGTCCGAAACAGTGATATCAAGAAGCGTGAAGACAGATCTACCCGCGAAGAGGAAACCCAATCCAACAAGGGAGGCTGTCAGTGTGGATTGCCTAACCACCCTTCTTCTATCTATATGGGGCATCTCAGATGTAAGGGATACAAATACAGGGAGAATCCCAAGTGGGTCAAATGCCACGAAGAAGGGAATGAAAGGCAGAAATATCTTGAACGAAATTATATCTCTTATAATATTATCAAACAATCCCATTTTTATAAAATTTTTATCTAAATTGATAAACACATCATTCTGAAAGCCATCGTAATACCCTAAAATTGAGGGCCGAAGGATTCAATCCCTCAATCTCACAGAATACCTTAAAAAAATCCTTTCCTCTTATGAGATAGGCGTAATCTTTGAAAAATAATGCAATGATAAGTCCTTCACCAGATGAAGGATCAAGCTTCTTCTCTTTTAGATATTTTGCAAGATTTGGATAGACCCTATCTCTTAGGTATTCCCACGTTTTATTTTCTTCAATGACGATTTCATATATCAGAAAGGAGTCTTTGCCTTCCTCTCGCAATTCATAAGAGACTCTGTTATATTCTATCCCAGGGATTACCTTAAATGCCTTTGATAAAAGAAGGTCTATAAAATTAAACATTTCTTTATCCAAAATAGATAAAAAAGGGCGTCCTGCATGGACGCCCTTAAATAAAGGTCAGCAGGTCTAAAAGGTTTTATTCGACCTTTATCTTTATCTCTTTCTTCTTTGCCTCTTCAGTCTTTGGGAGAACGACCTTCAATACCCCATTCTTAAATGAGGCATTGATTTTATCGCTTTGGACCTGACCGGGTATACGAACCGAACGGGTGAATGATCCATAACTTCTCTCGATGAGATGGTAATTTTCCTCCTTCTCCTCTCTCTCCTGTTTCTTTTCGCCTTTGATAGTAATTACATCATTTGTGAGAGAGATATCTATATCTTTTGGATCAATCCCCGGAAGTTCTGCCTTCACAACATATTCATTTTTTGTCTCGGATACATCGAGCGAAGGAAGCCATTCAGAAACCTCCTCCACCCTTGCAGGTCTCCTTTCAAAGAAGGTATCCCATAGCCGGTCCATCTCCCTCCGCATTCTGTCCAACTCCCTGAAGGGCCTCCAAGGTGAAATCTCCCATGCCATATCTGATCCCTCCTTTTTACTCATTTTGATTTAATTCTCAAGCAAAAAATAATCACTATTTTGATTTTGTCAAGATTAATTTCAAAGAGCTCTGAAAAAGTAATTAAAAAGGATTTTCAGTTTGGGTAGGTGGAGTGAAAAAGCTTTCGCCTACCTGTCGAAATGACCTCATCCCCCTCACCTTAATCCTCTCCCCTTGTGGCTGTGTCGCAATGAGGTGTATGCCTTGTTTGTCATTCCGAGTCTCCTTTTTCTGTCATTCCGAGCGAAGCGAGGAATCTTAGGAAAGATTTCTCGGCTAACGCCTCGAAATGACACAGAGTGGTGTCATTCCGAGCGAAGCGAGGAATCTATAGAATTTAAACCCTTATAAAACATAGATTCTTCGGCTAAAGCTCAGAGTGACATTACGACACAGCCTCCTTGGGGAGAAGGAAGGGGCGGTACGACTCGCAACCAAGGCGAGGGGAAATTTATGAATTTTTTCTCAATAGATTTGATCAGGGAATGTGTTAATATAATATTTTTCCCCGAGAGTTTTATACATTATTGGGCACTCCCATTCTTCACCAAATGCATCAAAATATACACCATCATGAATTGCCCAGCTCCTTCCTCTGACAGTCTTCTCCATGCCAATTCGCCGAAAGGGAGAGGAGTTATCCATCTTATTAAATAACACTCCACCAGGTTGGAATTCTTTGTTAATCTTTTCCATCAATACTCTGCCTTTGAAGTATCGGAATCCATATCTTTCCCATAATATACTGTTATGATAAAAGAATGCACCAATTGTAACAGTTTTAATTTCCAGAGATTCCATAAATTTTTCAAGACATTTAGAAAACTCACCAGTGATTCTCAAGCCTCTCCTGACCATTCCTGGAGCAAGCCCAGCCTCCATGGCCCTAATCTCTTCAGGGATGTTTCGGGTTCGAGTTCCAAAAAAGGTATTTTTGCCTTCTTGATCTATATCTATATTGAATCTTTCAGAGAATGGGTCATTGATGATAATAAAATCGAGGTGAAGGCTTTGCATAAAGGCATCAAGAGAGACCTGACATGAGAAGATACAGTCACTGTCGCCTTTTCTATATCGAACCTCGATACATCCTAAATTTTCATCCTCAGGGAAAAACCCGGTAACTGCATGCTCCCCAAATGGATTTTTTAATGTTTTTTGATCGATATTGAATTTCTCAAAGATAGAAGGAGGAATGAGTTGTAGATATATCCGATTTCTCTCTTCTCTGGGAAACCTGTTAAGCTCTGCGATGGATATTGTCATTTATTTCTTTCCCGAACCAATCAGATTTACAGTTATCTAATTTTAAGAAGATGGATTTATAACCTCTCCCCTGCAAGCTTTATTACGACACCTGGATCGGTAAGGGTTGATGTATCACCCAATTCTTCAATCCTTCCTTCAGCAATCTTTCTTAGTATCCTCCGCATTATTTTACCGCTACGTGTCTTTGGAAGGGATTCGGCAAACTGAAGTTTATCAGGTGTTGCAATAGGTCCGATAACCTTTTTGACATGTGTGATCAATTCCTTTCTTAATTCTTCCGAACCTTTAAAACTACTCTTCAATGTAACAAAGGCATATATTCCCTGCCCCTTTACTTCATGGGGAAATCCAATAACAGCAGCCTCTGCAACTGAAGGATGGGAAACGAGAGCACTTTCCACCTCTGCTGTTCCTATGCGATGTCCTGAGACATTTATAACATCGTCAATCCTTCCCAATAACCAGAAGTAACCATCTTTATCCTTTTTTGCTCCATCACCTGTAAAATAGTGACCTGGAAAGATTGAGAAATATGTATCCTTGAACCTTCTTCTCTCTGGATCATTCCAGAAACCTCTTAACATTCCTGGCCATGGTTTCGAAATTACAAGAAAACCACCTTCATTCACATCACATTCATTTCCATCCTCCCTCAGTATATTTGGGACAACTCCAGGAAATGGAAATGTTGCTGAACCGGGTTTAAGAGGTGTTATTGGAAATGGACTTATTAAGAAGCCTCCTGTCTCAGTCTGCCACCAAGTATCCATGATAGGACATCTTTCCTGACCAACATATTTATGGTACCATCTCCATGCCTCAGGATTGATGGGTTCACCTACAGAACCGAGGATTCTAAGACTGGATATTCCCCTTCTCTTTACCCACTCCTCACCCTCTTTCATCAATGCCCGTATTGCTGTTGGAGCGGTATAGAAGATGGTGACCTTATATCTCTCAACAATCTCCCAGAACCTATCAGGCTTGGGGTATGTTGGGATTCCTTCAAACATTAAGGTTGTTGCTCCCAATGCAAGAGGTCCATAGACTACATAACTGTGACCTGTCACCCATCCAATATCTGCAGTGCAAAAGAATACGTCTTCATCTTTTATATCAAAAACCCATTTCAATGTCTGGTAGACGAAGAGGAGATAACCTCCTGTTGTATGAATCACCCCTTTCGGTTTTCCAGTACTACCGCTTGTATAGAGAATAAAAAGTATATCCTCTGAATCCATTATAGCAGGTTCACAATGCAGACGAATATCATCTTTGGCCATCTCTTCATGCCACCATAAGTCTCTTTCCTTGTTAAATGGGACCTCAATACCCAACCTTTTTACAACAATCACCTTCTCCACATCCTTGCAATTCTTTAAGGCTTCGTCTGCATTGATTTTGTTCTGAACAATTCTACCGCCTCGGTAATAACCATCAGCTGTAATAAGAATCTTGGAACCACAATCATTTATTCTTTCACTCAAGGCTTCAGAACTGAATCCTCCAAATACAACGCTATGTATAGCACCAATTCTTGCACAGGCAAGCATAGCAATTGGTAATTCAGGTATCATGGGGAGATATATAGAGACGCGATCACCTTTCTTGACCCCGAACTTCCTCAACACATTAGCAAACTTATTTACATGATAGTGGAGCTGTTGATAGGTGAAAAAACGGTTTTCCTCAAGAGGTTCTCCCTGCCAGATTAATGCAACTTTATTGCTCCTCCAGCTATTTAGATACCTGTCAAGACAGTTGTAGCTTACATTCAGTTTTCCTCCAACAAACCATTTTATTTCTGGTTTGTTAAAATCATAATCCAGAACCTTTTCCCATTTCTTATACCAATTGAGCTGTTCTGCCATTTCTCCCCAGAAGCCCTCAGGATCTTTTATCGATCTTTTATAAAGTTCCCTGTAATCCTCCAGGCTTCTGATATAGGCCTTAATCTTAATAGATTCTGGTGGAATAATGATTTGGTCTTCTATGAATGGACCTTTTGCTTTCTCCATTTACTGAATACCTCCTTTAAAATTTTTACTATTTTCATTTTATTCTAAACCATGTATTTGCATGTTTAAATTTAAAATAAAACCTTTGAATAAAAAAGTAAATAATTTTTCAGAGACCTCAGTTGTCTCACTTGACAACCAGAAAAAAGAGATTATTTTTTTGTTGAGATTTTAAATTGAAAAAAGAGGGAGGGATGAAATATGGCTAAGGAGCTTACTTTATGGAGACCTTTCAGAGAACTCGAAAGGATGCGAAGAGAGATGGACCGCCTCTGGGATTCCTTCTTTGAGGAGAAACCGAGAAAAAAGGGGGAAGAGATTGGAGAATGGTTACCTTTGATAGATCTCTCAGAAACAAATAATGATATAATTATGAAGGCTGAACTTCCTGGAATAGACCCAAATAATATTGATATCTCCCTGATCAATGACGTGCTTACAATAAAAGGGGAGAAGAAACAGGAGAAAGAAGAGAAGGAGGAAGATTATCATCTCATTGAGAGAAGTTATGGTTCATTTACCCGCTCCATCCGACTTCCAAGGGATGTTCAGAGCGATAAAATCAGCGCTTCTTATAAAAATGGGGTCCTGAAGGTGGTGCTCCCGAAATCCGAGGAGGCAAAGAAGAAAGAGATAAAAATCAAAGTTGAATAAGTCTTTGCCTCTACTTTTATAAAGTGTTTGAAGGGGCATCTTGAAATAGATGCCCCTTTACTTTCTTAATTTTGCCTCAAGTTCTTTCAGTTTTGCCTGTAGATGAAAAATCTTCTCCTCAGCTATCTTCCGATAACTTTCCATTTCTATATCCTTTGAGGCAAGCTGTTGATTTTTATATCTCAGTTGCTCTTTTAATTGTTCTAATTCCAAATCCTTCTTTTGAATGGCCTCTTTTAATGTGCGAATTTCCCTTTCCTGCCTGTTTATATGCAATTCAATCTTTTTATTTTTAATCCCCATAATTCCTTTTTTCTTTATAATTCCCTTCTCCCTTTTCTCTAAACCTTTTACAGGATTTTTCATAAAGAGCTCCCTTTTATTTCATGAAAATTATTAAATAATCATTTATTTAAATCAAGCCTCAGGGTTTAAGGAAATGCTGAGGATGTTAAATAATAATCTTTAAAATCAATATGTTATGTTAATTAAATATAACAGAGAGCTCTGGAAAAGTCCTAGATAGACTGGGGAGGTAGGGTTCCAAACCCTTCAAATGCGGACATTAAGAAGTTAAATTGCTTACAATCGCTTCAAAGAAAATCAAGCAATTTCAGGGTATTAATCATTAGTGCTAAACTATTAGAGGTATCCGCTTGAAGGCTTTTCCACCCCACCTCCCCAGTCTATATACTTGACAAATTCATTATCAATACTTATTTTTTAGTTGCATAAGGTATTTTCAGTCATTTCAACAATGTAGACCTTTTTTCTTCACTTTATTCAAAATCTTAGCATAAAAAGGGATTTATATCCCTATAATTTAAGCGAAAGGAGGTTTTTTTATGAGGGTCAGACCGCTTCATGATCGACTAATAGTTAAACGTTTAGAGGAAGAAGAAAGGACAAAGGGAGGGATCATCATCCCTGATACGGCAAAGGAGAAGCCGATCGAAGGGAAGGTGATTGCCGTAGGAGACGGAAGGATTAAAGAAGATGGGACGAAGATCCCCATGGAGGTTAAGGTGGGCGATCGTATTCTATTCGCAAAGTATGCAGGCACAGAGGTAAAGATTGATGGTGAGGAGCATCTTATGATGAAAGAGGATGATGTCCTCGCAATCATTGAGAAATAGGGTTGTAAAGAAAGGAGGAATTATATGGCAAAAGAATTAAAATTCAACCAGCAAGCAAGAAATGCTATTCTTGAAGGTGTAAATATCCTTGCAGATGCTGTGAAGGTTACATTGGGTCCAAAGGGTAGAAATGTTGTTATTGAAAAATCTTTTGGTTCTCCTGTGGTTACAAAAGATGGTGTTACTGTTGCCAAAGAGATCGAGCTTGAAGATCACTTCCTAAACATGGGGGCAAAGATGGTGAAAGAGGTTGCAAGCAAGACCTCAGATACTGCAGGGGATGGGACAACTACTGCAACCATTCTTGCTCAGGCTATTTATAGAGAAGGATATAAGGTTGTGGCTGCTGGTGCTAACCCGATGGATATAAAGAGAGGAATTGATTCAGCCGTTGAAGAAGTGGTAAAGGAACTAAAAAAACTTTCAAAAACTGTCAAGGATCAAAAGGAGATTTCTCAGGTAGGAACCATCTCTGCAAATAATGATCCTACGATTGGAAATATCATTGCGGAGGCAATGAATAAGGTAGGAAAAGAGGGTGTAATCACAGTCGAAGAGGCTAAATCCATGGAGACAACCCTCGAGATAGTTGAAGGAATGCAATTCGATCGAGGGTATATCTCTCCATATTTTGTTACTGATCCTGAAAAGATGGAAGCTGTTCTCGAAGATCCATATATCCTTATTTATGAGAAGAAGATATCAAATATGAAAGATTTTCTTCCAATCCTTGAGGCCGTTGCAAAGACAGGGAAGCCTCTTCTTGTTATTGCAGAGGATGTGGAGGGAGAAGCCCTTGCAACCCTTGTTGTAAACAAGATTCGGGGGACATTGAAATGTGCTGCAGTTAAAGCACCAGGCTTCGGGGATAGGAGAAAGGCAATGTTAGAGGATATTGCCATTTTAACAGATGGAAGGGCAATCTCTGAAGATGTTGGTATAAAACTTGAGAACCTGAAGCTCGAGGATCTCGGTAAGGCAAAGAAGGTAGTGATCGATAAGGATAATACCACGATTGTAGAAGGGGCAGGGAAACCCTCTGCGATCGAGGGTCGCATCAAGCAGATCCGTGTTCAGATTGAGGAGACAACCTCTGACTACGATAGAGAAAAACTCCAGGAGAGATTAGCAAAGATGGCAGGTGGGGTTGCTGTAATAAAGGTTGGTGCTGCTACAGAGACTGAGATGAAAGAGAAAAAGGCCCGTGTTGAGGATGCACTCCATGCCACAAGAGCAGCAGTTGAGGAAGGTATAGTCCCTGGTGGTGGCGTGGCTTACCTGAGATGTCTCCCTGCTCTTAGTAAGCTTAAATTGGAGGGGGATCGTAAGATAGGATTGGAGATTATTCAGAGGGCACTTGAGGAACCCATACGTCAGATTGCAGAAAATGCAGGGAAAGAAGGATCTGTTATCGTGGAAAAGGTAAAACAGGAGAAAGGGGCATTTGGATTTGACGCAGAAAAAGAGGAGTTTGCTGATATGATAGAGTCAGGAATAATTGATCCAACAAAGGTAGTAAGATTAGCCATACAGAATGCAGCAAGCGTTGCCTCTCTCCTTATTACTACTGAAGCAGTAGTGGCTGAGAAACCAAAGAAAGAAACCCCTCCTCCTCCAATGCCCCCTGAATATTAAAACCATACGGGGACAGATAAAAACTGTCCCCGTATGAAATCTTTTTATAATCTTCATCTTTTCTTAAAAGGAATATAACCAGAAAAGATAACTCCATATAATCCCTCCTTAACCATAGTGAAATATAAATTTAATAAGGATTGGTGACTATGATTCAGAAGATCATCCTAATATTCATTGCAGGGTTTGTAATTGATCTCCTGACCACACTTTACACTCGTAAAGTGGCTGAGAAAAGATTATGGTCAGCTACACTGTTAAGTGGTTTAATAACATTAGCAAGTTTTACATTGCTTACGTTGATTATAAAGGAGACAGAGCAAAATACATTTTTAAATATCCTTGCCTATGCAGGAGGAAATACTTTTGGGACATATATTGCATTGAAAAAAGGATAGTCCTTTTTGATTCAGACAGTAAGACGAAAGACATCAGACATTAGATTAGAAAATTACATTAGATAGCTTAAAGAGACTTCTGAAAAAGTTCTGAAATGACTGGGGAGGTAGGGTTCCAAACCCTTTGAATGCGGGCACCAAGAAGTTAAATTGCTTAACAATCGTTTAAGAGAAAAACAAGCATTTTAAGGGTATTAATCATTAGTGCTAAACTATTAAAGGTATCCGCTCGAAGGCTTTTTCACCCCACCTCCCCAGTCTATAAAATTCGTTTAATATTTTTATAGAGGTCTTGGGTTTTAATTTTGACAGGGCTTAACCCAATAATTTAAGATAATAATTTCTCCGCCAAATGCGGAGCCGACTCAGTCGGAAAACTGAAAGAGGGGGCGTAGTTCAATTGGTTAGAGCGCCGGCCTGTCACGCCGGAGGTTGCGGGTTCAAGCCCCGTCGCTCCCGCCATTTTAAAAGCCTGCCTTTTGGTAGGCTTTTTTAGTAACCTGTCACTTAAATGGGGCTAATTCAAAAGATTTGGCAGGAATATCTTCGAAAATCTTATCAAGCGGACGATTTAAATTTTTTGGGTAAGGGATTCACCTTTTCTACATATCACCTTAACCATCTCCCCAAACATTGGGGCTGTGTAGCAACGAGGTGTATACCATGTTTGTCATTCAGAGCGAAGCGAGGAATCTATAGAATTCAAACCCTTATAAAAAATAGATTCTTCGGCTAAAGCTTCAGAATGACATTACGACAAAGGCTCATTGGGGAGAGGAAAGGTCGGTACGACTCGAAACCGAGGTTAGGGGGTAATTGTAAAGATTTAATTGCTACGAGTAATAAGTATTGATTTAACGTAAAAATTCATATAAATTGAAATTTATGGAGAAGGTTGCCTTTCTCTTCTGCGTTCATAATCACCAGCCTGTTGGAAACTTTCCTCATATCTTAGAAAATGCTTATAACAGAGCATATCGTCCATTTATTGAGTTACTCAGAGAATATCCTTTCATGAAAATATCCATTCACTATTCAGGTGTCTTATGGGACTTTTTCACGGAAAGGCATCCTGAGTTTTTAGAAACTCTAAGGGAGCTTGTTAAGAAGGGCCAAATTGAAATGATGAGTGGAGGTTATTATGAACCAATTCTCGCTGTCATTCCAGATGAAGATAAGATAGGTCAGATTAAACTAATGAATCAAACCATCAAATCTAAGATGGGAATCTCGCCCTGCGGATTATGGCTTGCAGAGAGGGTCTGGGAACCACACCTGCCAAAATTTTTGAAGAGGGCTGGGATTGAATATATCACAATTGATGACTACCATTTTAAAAAGGCGGGATTGAAAGAAGAGGACCTGCATGGTTATTATCTCACTGAAGAGGAAGGAGAATCGATCAAGGTCTTCCCTGGAAGTGAGAAACTAAGGTATATAATCCCATTTAGACCTCCTGAGGAGACCCTCGAATACCTCTCCTCTCTTAAAGGAGGAGTGAGGGCAGCCATATTTGCGGATGATGGTGAAAAATTTGGTATATGGCCATATACATACCAATCAGTTTATGAAGAGGGATGGCTTAACAACTTTTTCCGCCTTATCGGAGAAAATCTAAGCTGGATAGAACCAATGCCTCTCGGAGTTTATGCCTCTCGGGAGAAACCTCTTGGAAGGGTTTATCTACCCTGTTCTTCATATATGGAGATGGATGAGTGGAGTCTTCCAACTGAAGCAATGATTGCCTATGGAAGGGTTATTGAGAAAATTAAAGAATCTTCTGAAGGAGAGGAGATAAGAAGATTTATCAAGGGAGGATTCTGGAGGAATTTTTTTGCAAAATATCCCGAATCGAATGATCTCCACAAGAGAATCCTCCACCTCCGGAAGAGTATTGAGGATAAGATCAGAAAGAAGGCTTTTTCTTTATTAAGAAGTAAGGACGCAATTATTCCTCTCTATCGGGCACAATGCAATGATGGCTACTGGCATGGTGTCTTCGGAGGGCTCTATCTACCCCATCTCCGCCATGCCCTCTATGAAAATCTTATAAGGGCGGAGGTGATTTACGATCAATTGAGGTATAGGAAGAAGGAATGGATTGAGGTCGAAAAATTAGATCTCAACGGAGATGGGGAAGAGGAACTGCTTTTAAAAAATCCTGAAATCCTTCTCTTTTTCAGTACTCGGGGAGGAAGCCTTTTCGAGATGGATTATCGGCCAAAGGCATTCAATATTATGAACACGATAACAAGAAGAAGAGAGGGCTATCATCAGAAGCTCCTTGAGAATCGTGAGAAAAATCCTGAGGATGGTCTGAGAACGATACACGAAATCTTCGACTCCAAGGAGTCAAATCTTGATCAATTTCTCCATTTCGATTCATATCGAAAGGGCTCATTTCTCGATCACTTCTTACCATCGGGGGTTGATTTTGAATCTTTTAGAAAGGGTAATTTTTTAGAGTTAGGGGATTTTATCAATAATACCTACAATATTCGTTTAATAACTCTCTATAAGAGAAAGAAAGCAGTGTTCTCAAGATCCGGTCATATATTCTTAAACAGGAAGAACATCCCTATTGATCTGGAAAAGAGATTTGTGATTTTTTCAAACCGGAGCACGATTGAAGCATCTTATAAGATAGTAAATCTGAGGGATGAACCTCAATTAGAATGTTTATTTGGTATCGAATTAAATATAAATCTCCTTGCTGGAGATGCGGATGATCGATATTATGTAATCCCAGACCATCCCCTTGAGGATAGAAGACTCAATAGTAGTGGAGAGGTCACGGATATTTCTGAGGTTCATTTAATTGATGAATACACTGGAATGAAAGTCTTCATTAAGAGCGATAAGAGGTTTGATCTATGGCGTTTTCCTCTTGAAACTGTCTCTCTATCAGAGAGTGGATTTGAGAGAATTTTCCAGGGATCTTGCCTACTTCTTTTCTGGCCATTAGAATTAAGATTAGGTAATACCTTTGAAGTCGTTTTAGAAGTGGGAATCGAGGCCAAATAATATTGGGAGGAAGTGAGTATGGAGAAGAAAGAGAAGCCACTTGAGAAGATGACAGCCAAAGAATTGAGGGAGATGGCACTTGGGTTACCCGGGATTCAAGGCGTTCATGCCATGAAGAAGGAGGAATTGCTCTCTGCCATACGCGCAGCAAAAGGCATAACAGAACCCCTCCCACGAGAGGAAAAGGCTGTCTTAACTGTAGCACAGTTGAAGGAGAAGATGAAGGAATTGAGGGCAAAAAGAGAGGAGTTCATTCAACAAAGAAACTGGAGAATGGCAGAAATCTTAAAAAAAAGAATCAGCCGTTTAAAGAAAAAGACCAGGCGAGCGGCCTAATTCATAAATTAAAAGGGTTCAAGGGGTCGAGGGGCCAAGGGGTTTAGCAAAGAGATTAAAGAATAAACCCTTAAACCCTCGAATCCTAAAATCCTCAGACCCTTCAATATATTTATTATGCCTAAGGTCTCTGTAATCATTCCAACCTATGATCGTCTTCCAATGTTAAAAGAAGCTATCCAGTCCGTGCTTGATCAGGATTTTGAGGACTTTGAATTGATCGTTGTAGATGACGGCTCAAAAGACGGAACTTCTGAAGAGATTAAAAAATATGGGGGGAGAGTCAAACTCCTTCACTATTCAGAAAACAGGGGGGTGAGCTTTGCAAGAAACAGAGGAATTCTTCATGCCAAAGGCAAATATATTGCCTTCCTGGATTCAGATGATCTCTGGCTGAAGGGGAAGTTAAAAATTCAGGTTGCCTTCCTTGATGAGAACCCACATTATCCTCTCTGCTACACTGATGAGATATGGATTAGGAGGGGAAAGAGGGTCAATCCGATGAAAAAACATGCCAAATATTCGGGCTGGATATTTGAAAAATGTCTGCCTCTATGCATCATAAGTCCATCCTCAGCTATAATGAGGAGAAATCTTTTCTCAAAAGTGGGCCTTTTTGACGAAGCCCTTCCAGTTTGCGAAGATTATGATTTCTGGCTCAGGGTATCTTCGCGATTCCCGATCTTTTTTATTCCCAGAAAACTTATCATCAAAAGGGGTGGCCATCCTGATCAGCTTTCACAAAGGAGCTGGGGAAATGATCGCTTCAGGGTAATAGCCCTTGAAAAACTTCTATCGGAGTCCTATATTGGAGATGAGGAAAGGGAGATGATTCTTAAGGAGATGAAGAAGAAGTGCCAGATTCTTTCAAGAGGATTTCTTAAAAGAGGAAACATACTCGAAGCAAGATATTATCAAGAGGTAATGAAAAGATATGGGATAGAAATATGAGAGAGAAATAACCATTGGAAACTGAAAAATTATTAAGGGATGGGACTGATGAAGATTCAAAAAATACCTCTTAGCCAAGTCGATCTTTCTGATGAAACCTTTTCAATTAACTTTCACCCCGATCTTAAAATCCTTCACTCCTCGATAAGTGAGTTAGGACTGATTCAACCTGTTCTTTTAAGAGAGAAGGGGGAAAGATATCAAATCATAAGCGGCTTCAGAAGGATTGCTGTTTTAAATGAATTAGGAATCCCTGATGTCCCCTCAAGAATCTTCAATAAGGATGAAAAGGATGAATTGCAATTCTTCTCAATTGCCCTCCACGAGAATATGACCACTCGTGGGCTAAATAGCGTGGAGAAGGCAATTGCCCTTTATAAGTTAATTTACATTTTTAAAATCGAACCTTCGGCTGTCATTCAAACCTATCTTCCGCTGCTTTATCTCGAGCCTAATGAAAAGATCCTCAATACATATCTTTCTCTCGCTAAGATGGAAGAGGAGGTTAAGGATTATGTATTGAGGGAAGAGGTCTCAAGGTCTAATATTCGAAGGCTTTCAAACCTTTTGCCTGAAGAACGGATGGCTCTTATTCCATTTCTCTCATCTCTGAAATTAGGAGAAAACCGCCTTAAAGAGATACTTATGCTCCTTGAGGAGATCTCACAACGAAATCAATTGAAGATAGGAGAGATTCTTTGTAAGCCGGAGCTTCAAACAATCCTCTCTCAAAATGATATGACCCCCTCTCAAAAGACAGAAAGGGTAAAAAAACTACTATTAAATATTCGATACCCCAGGTTCTCGCAACTCGAAAAGTCATTTGAAAAAAGGAGAAGAGACTTAAACCTTCCCCCACATATATCTCTTCATCACCAACCATATTTTGAAGGAAAAGGATTGAGTATCGAGTTCCGTTTCGAAACAATAAAGGAGTATCAAGAAATCATTTCATTTTTATCTCAACTTAATAATAAAAATGAGTTTCAGGAGATGATCAAAGGCACTTAAATTCAATATTTGGTGTTTATGGATATGTTTCCTTTTCGAATCGAAAAAATCTATATCGATGAAAAGGCCCAAAAGGATTTTGTGACTCAGAGGGTTCTTAATGCCCTTCCCTATATTCCTGCTGAGATGTTTCAGGAGAAGAAATCCATAATCAAGAGGGCTCTCTCCACGAGCAACCCCCTAAAAAATGGAAAAAGGAATATTCTAATCACACATTTTTATGGAAGACGGCTTAAGCCTTGCCCTGGAACATCCAACCATATATGTTGTGGATATTATGTTATTAACACCATTACCAATTGCCCAATGGATTGCTCCTACTGTGTCCTTCAAGGATATCTGAATAACCCTTTCCTTACACTGTATTCAAACTGGGATGATCTAATTTCGGAGATTGAACTCTTTCTATCTCAGAAGGATTATTCTGTAATTCGTATGGGGACAGGGGAACTATCTGACAGTTTAGCCCTCGAACCGATCTTTCCGATCTCACAGTTCCTTGTCCCATTTTTTGCAGAGAGAAAGGATAGTATCCTTGAACTTAAGACAAAATCAGCCGAGGTCAATCAAATCCTCAATTTAAACCATTGCGGAAGGACCGTCATCTCCTGGTCCCTAAATCCGCACTCACTGATAGAAGCAGAGGAGATTGGAACATCTTCATTGGAAGAGAGAATTGAAGCAGCCCGGAAGTGTCAGGAAAGATATTATCCATTAGGATTTCATTTTGATCCTATAATTCACTATGAGGGCTGGGAAAACGACTACAAGCAGACTATCTCTTTCCTCTTCAGTAGAATTGATCCAAAAAGGGTTATCTGGGTGAGTCTTGGGGGATTTCGTTACCCCCCAGGGCTTAAACCCATTGTAAAAGAGCGTTTTCCAAAGACCAGAATATTCTTAGGAGAATTATTTCCTGGAAAAGATGACAAATATCGTTATCTTAAAGAGATTCGAGTGGAGATGTACCGAAAAATAAAAGGATGGCTAAGAGATATAGACCCTGATCTTTTTGTCTATCTCTGCATGGAGAGTAAAGAGGTTTGGGAAGAGGTTTATGGCTGGGCACCTGAAAACAGCAGCCATTTGAACCGTCTCTTTGAAGAGAGGGTGAGGCAATTTGTGGAATGAGAGAAAGGAAGTTAAACGTTCCTTAAAAAGATTGGAGGGATGAAGATGAAACTAAAAGAGAAGGTTACGCTGATCACTGGTTCGACAAGAGGAATTGGGAAAGCATTTGCCATTGGGTTTGCCCGTGAGGGAGCATCCATCATTATTAACGGTCGAAACTTAGAAAAGGCATTGGCAGTGGCTAAGGAGATTGAAAACCTCGGTGTAAAATCCATGGCCATCACCGGAGATGTCTCATCTTCAAAAGATGTTGAAAGAATGGTTGATGAGGCTTATAATAGCTTCGGTCGAATCGATATCCTTATAAATAATGCAGGTATTAACCCTTTTATCCTTGAGGCAGAGAAGATCAAGGAGGAGGGTTGGGATCAGGTGTTAAACATTAATCTAAAAGGGGTTTTCCTCTGCTCACAGGCTGTTGGCAGAAAGATGATCGAACAGGGTGGTGGTAGAATTATCAATATCTCTTCAACGGCAGGAATCCTCGGAGAGCAAGGAATTCTACCTTATTGTGTAAGTAAGGCTGGAGTGATTGCACTGACCCGAATACTTGCATATGAATGGAGCCGGTATAATATAACTGTAAATGCAATTGCTCCTGGATTGATTGCAGGGGGTATGAATACCCCCATCCTCAATAAAGAGGTCCTTGTTTCGGGGTTAATTAAAAAAGTCCCTCTTAAGCGATTTGGGAATATGGAAGAGATTGTAAAGATTGCTCTATTTCTTGCTTCAGAGGATTCAGGCTATATCAACGGGACAACGATTGTTGCAGATGGAGGAGCCATAGGCTATAACCCGATTGGCTTCATAGATTTGATTGCGGAAATGAAGAAAAAATCTTAGTATTGACAATTGAATAAGGGTTTGAGAATATAATTCAGAGAAGGGAGGTGGAAAAACATTTTTAAATTATTAAAACTCAATTCCAATCAGGAGGTGAAAGAAAATGGAAAGGGGATTTTTTAGAATGGTATTTCTTTTATTAGTTATTTCGTTGATCTTTATTTCTTCAAGTGCTATTGCCCAACGTCCGATTAAAGTGGGGGTCATTGACAGCTATGTTGGACCAGCGGCAATGTTTTGCAAGGAAGCCCTAAACGGATTTAAACTTGGCTTGGAGGAGATTAATAAGAAAGGTGTTCTGGGTACGAAAATTGAATTTACCACACGTGATGACAAGTGGAGGGTGGATCTTGGTGTGAGTATGGCCAAGGAATTGGTGATGAGGGAGAATGTGGATCTCATTGTTGGCACAATTAATAGTGCCGTTACCTTGGCTATATCGGATTATTTGAAAGGGGAGAAGGTGCCTTTTATTGTATGGATTTCTAAGAGTGAGCATATTACAGGATCAAAAGGCCATCGTTATGTCTTCTCCACTGGTGAGAATACGGCTATGGCTGGTAAAGCAGGTGGGGTTGCATTGTCGAGAAAGCCTTATATAAAATACTGGATTGCTGGAGATGATTATGAATATGGGCATGCCATTGCTGAGGCTACTTGGCGTAATTTAAAGGCTCTAAAACCGAGTGTCCAGAAGATTGGTGAGACGTGGTGGAAGACAGGAGAACCTGACCTCGTCCCCTATTACACATCAATTATGGCAGCCAAACCAGATGCATTTATTGTTTGCGGTGGCGGTATGACGATGTCCAATTCTCTGAAGGCATGCAAGACCACCGGGATTCATGAAAAGATGGCAGTTTTTATGCACACAGCCACAGACCACGCCATTCTTTCTCGCCTCGGTCTTGATGCCGCCCCTGAAGGTGTGCTGGGTACGAATGACTATCATTTCTATTATCCCGATACTCCAGCCCATAAGGCTTTTGTCAAAGCCTTTCAGGATGCCTATGGAGCTCCTCCTGGGTTTCCAGCATTCCATGGTTATATCACAGCCATTTTCACTGCTGAGGCCTTTAAGAAAGCCGGCGCTATAGATAAGGAAAAATTTATAAATGCACTTGAGGGATTAGTGATCGATAGCCCTGTGGGTAAAATAGAGATGCGGGCCTGTGATCATCAAGCGGTGTTACCTATGTATCTCGGTGTAACAAAAAAGGTTCCTCAATATAATTTCCTTATATCTGGTGATATAGTGACATTGACTGGAAATGATGTTATGCCAAGTTGTGAAGAGATAATGAAAGCACGGGGGAAATAGAAATAACCCATACCTACCTCCCCTTGGGAGGCTGTGTCGCGATGAGGTTTGTGCCATGTTTGTCATTCCGAGCGAAGCGAGGAATCTATAGAATTCAAACCATTATAAAACATAG
>JBBITW010000034.1:0-25665 GCA_037440525.1 Deltaproteobacteria bacterium | reverse complement strand
TGCTAAACTATTAAAGGTATCCGCTCGAAGGCTTTTCCACCCCACCTCCCCAGTCTATAAGACTCTTTTTAAATACTTTTTCAGAGGTCTCTATTTGGGAGCTATGAAAAAGTCTTAAAATGACTTGGGAGGTAGGGTGGAGAAACATTTGAAGCGACGTGGCAATCTCATAGATTCCTCGCTTCGCTCGGAATGACAATTCAGCCATAGACTGATCAGCCCCAGCTATATGATAAATTTGCTATGGGGTGTTGTCTTCTTTTTTTGATTGGTTCTTCTGAAAGGGCCTAAAAGGTGTTTCGAGTAAACGCTTGAATATCCCTAAAAACTTCTCTCCTATGCCTTTAAATGGAATCCCCTCAATCTCCGGATCACTCAGGTTTCCTTTGACTTCATAGAAATAAGAGATAAAACCCTTATCTTTGCCTGTTAGGATATAGCCTGCAATGGGTATATTGCTCAATATCTTATCCACCGTCACCAAGGGATGAATCCCTATCTTTGCATCGATTTGATTCTTACCCAGATCGACATTTCCAATCAGGGTTATCCTCATAGCATCACTATCTACAACCAGATCATCTGTAGAAGCAACCCCATCCTTTACATAAACATTTGCAAGAATTCGTCTATAAGGAAGACCTTTTGTCTTCAAATCGGGAAGCCTTCCTTGAAATAACTGTGAAACATTGAGAAGGGAGAAGATTTTTGAAAGGATGTTGCCCTTCTCGATAACTCCATTCTCCAGTTCAATCCTCAACTGACCATTAAGGGATTCCTTGATCTGTTGAAAATTTTCCCCTTCTCCCTTGAGATTAACCTTATATACATGAATTCTCCCTGCTATCATTATCCTTTCATCATTCCCTCTCTGGAGGAGGATTCTCAGAAGGGGTTTGACTTCCATATTTGAAATGCGTGGTTTGATTTCGAATCTAATCCCCTTTGGAGAAGGTTTTATCAATCCTTCACCCCAGAAATCCCCTCCTTCTGCCTTAAATTGGAAGGGATAGAGGAGGAGACCTTCTTCTTTGTTTCTCATCTCAATTTTCAGATCTTGATAAATGAGACCCCGAAATTTTCCCCTTTCAATATCTAACTTCCCGTCAATCACCCAATTTTGAAGCCAGTTTCTTAACTTTTCAAAAGAGAATGGTTTATTTTCATCCTTCTTTGGAAAGATGGAGTCAAGGTCGATATTTGAAGATGAGATCTGGAAAGAGAGCTTCATCCCTCTTCTTTCAGGCTTCTCTTTTGTTGAATAAGGCAAAGGCCGAGAAAAGATACTCGTTATGGTAGCTGGAGAATTTCCAAATCTTATCTTCAATCCAATAAATTGAAAATAATCCCGGGATAAAACTATACTCCCTTCAATGTTTGAAAGGGGAACAGGGATAGCTTGATGTTGAAGAGAGACACCTCTTAACTGGATATCGCCATCTCTCAAAATTGAGAGACCCTCTTCTGTGCGACCTTCAATTTTAACACGAAAATCTGCCCATCCAGAAATGTCCTGGATTTGATCCATCTGCAATCTTATATGCTCAGGAACAATAGGCTGATGCAAAATTGAGTATAAGAACCTTAGATTAATTGAACCTGATGTAGATAGATTCAGAATCCCTTGATTTGCAGATCCATCGATGACAAAAGAAGAATTGATGGATTGAATCTTCAACTTCAAAAATTTTGTTCCGAGGTTAGATATAGAAATAGAACCATCTCTCAAAGTGAAAGGCGTATTTACCCCCCTTAGAAGAATAGAGATATCTTTGACCGTAACCTCCATCTCATAGATAAAAGGTCGATGATCCCCGGGCTCTTTTCCTCTGAAATAGAATTGGCCTGATCCTGAAAGATCCTCAATTCTGTTTATTACCTCGCTAATCTTTTCCGAAAAGATGGGTGATCTTGAAAGGCTTAGAAGATTTTTAAATTCAGCCTGGCCCTTAGATATAAACTCAAATGATTCCTTACCCCCTTCTTTACTCAACCACCCATTTATCATCACTGATGTATTGCCAAATTCTACCTTCATACCTGACCACTTAAGATTCTCATTAGAGAGTTCCACCCTGCCCTCTCCAATCTGAATGGGAAAAGGTATCTTGGAATGGGTGAAACGAATTCTCGAGAGATGGTAGATTCCCTGGTGTTGTAATCTGATCGGTGGCTTAAGCTCTCCATTCAATGAGAGTTGATATCTTGCCTTCCCTGAAAGGGAAGAAAGTGAAGAGAGTGAAATGGGAAGACCTCCTGAGTCATTATTCATTTTACTCCATGAGAGAAGATCCTCAAGATCTATTCTCCCTTCAGATGAGATTTGAAGGGTTGGAATTTGGAGGAGTTGATAAAATGTTCCCTGAAGCCTCTCTATAGTGGAATTAAAAATCTTTCCCTCCATCTCCCTCATATTTAAATTGCCATCCTGGAATAGAAGATAGCCCTTGAGATTCTCGAATGGAGGAATATCCCAGGGCAATTTAACTTTAGCCCCAATTAGCTTCATCTCAATTTTTAATGTATGGGAATACTTTAACTGATCACAATGCTCAATTTCGGGTATCTTACCTGAGAGCCTTACAGAAAGTATTTGAACCAGGCCATTTCCTTCACCCCGAAATAGTGGATTTGAGACATCAGGTGTAATGATTCTATAAGGAATATATTTTTTCGCATGAGAAATATCAAAAGTACTACTCGAGGCCTCTGCGTCAATGCCCATCCCCTTTTTCCCTATCTCATAGAGTCTCCCCTTCCCCTTGACCTTTATATCAGGCAACTCTATTGAGAAACGAGGAACCATAAAGTCCTTTAAATTATACTCAGCATCGAAATCTATATTCATCCATTCAGGGGTTAGCTTGAAGGCAAAGACCTTTGAATGTTGATAAGCCACCTCTCTTAATAATACCTTCGCTGAAACCTTGAAAGGCCCTAAGGGGCTTCCCTCGTAATGCCCTTTGAGATCAAGGGTTCCAGAGATTAGCTCCATGGGAAGGAGTCTTTTAAGGTAGGGCCAAAAATGAGATATTTCAATCCTCTTAAGCTCAACTTCTGCATTTAGTCTCCCTTTTTTGATATCCATGTCCTCGAGGATATTTTCCAATGTCCCGTTTATAGAGAATTGGCCATCCTTTTTTGCATGGATCAACTTCCCCTGAATTCGAAATGGAAAAGGCTTATTATAAGAAATTCTTGAAAGTTGAAGTTCAAAAGATCGTATCTCTGTTGAGGTAGTCTCATCACTTCTTAGTTCATCTGAAAAATTGACTATCCCATCTCGAATTATTAAAGAGCCTCCAAATATTGTGGAAATTATTTGAATTATCTTTTTCTCTGAATCCTTTAACTGCTCCTCAGTGAACGGACCATCCAAGAAGTTGAACTGGCCATTTCTATCCCGGGTAAGAAGGAAATAGGGTTTATCGAGTATGACCCGCTTCCATTTAACCTCTTTTTTTAATAGAGGAAGGATTTTAAGAACTAAGGTGAGTCTTTTTGCCCGAAGGATGTCGAAGGCAAAAGAACGATCTTTTATTATTAAATCTTCGAATGATATACCTATTCCTTCCCAAAGATTGATCCTGGCCTTCCCTATAGTAACTTCCCTCCCCAATTGAAGGCTCAATGATTTTTGGATCACATTACGATATAGTTGAGGATTGATAAGATAATTAATTGAGTAAAAGAGGAGAATCCCTAAAAGAATGATAGGGATCAGTATCCATAGGAAGGATAATTTTTTGCGTCGAGCCATCGATTTTCCCAGCTTAATTTCTAAATTGTCTTTACAGCACGGGCCAGAGTGAATACATCAACCCTTTTTGCCCCTTCTCTCATCAATACCTTTGAGCATTCGTTAACAGTTGCCCCAGTGGTATAGACATCGTCAACCAGAAGGACTCTCTTCCCCTTCAATTCTTCTCCCCTTAAGATATTGAATACACCTTTAACCGCCCTTTCCCTCTCCCTACCACTCAGATTTACCTGGGGAGTTGTTGTTCTTATCTTTCTAAGAATCCTCTCCTGATAAGGGATACCCAGTCTATGGCTCAATTCTTTTACGAGGAGAAGTGATTGATTAAATCCCCTCTCCCTTAATCTCTTTTTATGGAGAGGAACAGGAATGAGAAGATCAATCATTTTCGACTCCCAATAGCTGGGAAATATATCAGCCATCCATTTTCCAAAAATAGAGCTGAGATAGGTCTTCTCCTGATATTTCCATCTGTGGATTGCCTCTTCAAGAGTCCCCTCATAAATACAACACGCCCTTGCCATTGTAAAATATTGTTTCTTTGTCATACAAGTCCCACAGATGTGGATTTCCACCTTCATTGAAGCAAAAGGAATGCCACATACAGAGCAGAAAGGAGGTTCAATCCTCCTTACCTTGTAAAGACAATCAGGGCAGATATCCTTTTTACCCTCATCTAAGAAACTTCCACAAAAGTAACATTGGGGAGGTAGAAAGAACTGGAGTAATCTATCAATGAATCTATACATTCGTTATTTGAAAATTCTATTTTCTTCTACTAAACACTCGTAAAAAAGGGACGCTCAGTATAGGAAGGC
Source organism: Deltaproteobacteria bacterium (assembly GCA_037440525.1). Classification (GTDB taxonomy): domain Bacteria; phylum Desulfobacterota; class BSN033; order BSN033; family UBA1163; genus JBBITW01. Next base: position 21,087 of record JBBITW010000034.1, on the reverse strand, counting down.
GAAGTTAATGAAGTCAGGGGAATTGGCATCTTATCTCCTTTTATCGTATAGGTACTCCAGTGACGACATTGAGGACAGTAAGCAATCCATTCCTTAGCTTCCCTATCACAGACACTACAGGAGAAAGGAAGGTAAGAAGTTTTACTCATTTCAAAGGTCTTCTCGAATTCCTGGGCCGCTCTGTTAAAATCTTTCTTATGGAGATATATTTCAGCTAATAGCCTGTGGAGGGCTGGAAAATCCTTTCTTCGCAAGCTGATTTCATTTATTTCCTCGAGGGCCTCGTCCAGCATCTCCAATCTTAAACAGAGTTTTGCATAGAAGAATGCGACCATCCAATTCTCAGGTTCATTGTTAAGGACCTTCTGATAGATACGAAGCAGGGCGCTTGGGTCTTCTCGCCCAAGATAGAGCTCTTCCAGCCGAAGAATAAAAATGATTGATTTGAATCGTTGAAAGCTCTTTCCCCAAACCTTCCCAGCTGAATTCCATTTGCCCAATTGAAGGTATATATCACCCAATAGGACAAATCCAGGTTCAAAGGTCTTCCGTTCTCTAACAATCTCTTTTGCCTCCTTCAATGCCCTTTCCAGATTCTCCTCCCCGCCCCGACTCAGAAGTTCTCTGGCATATTCATATTTCAGACCTAAATAGAATATGGTCTCTTCCTCTACCTGTTTACCTCTTGTCATTTTTAGAATAGACTTCTGAACACGAAGCGCCTCATCCCATTTTCGGCCATCCATATAGATCTGCCTCAGAGTTTTCAGTGCACCGATATTTGTCTCATTTATGCTTATTACGAGATTTAGGATCCTAATTGCATCTTCCAATCGATCCATCTGTTGGTAGAGCTCTGCCTCTTTGAGAAGAATATCTACATTTCTCATATCATACCATCGGGCCTTCTCCAACCAGTTAAGGGCCTCCTCGAGGTTGCCTTCTTTCACACCAATCTCTGAGAGTTTAAAATAGATACTTATCTGGGATGGATCTTTATTGAGGACCTCAATGAAATGGCTCTTTGCCTTTGGGAGATCACCCCTGATATAGTATTCAATCCCTCGATTCAATTCTTCTTTGATAGAATGTTCCTTCTTCCTTTTCCTCGACTGACGAAGGTTTTGAAAACCCCTTTTCAAATCTCGTGCAAGGGTGCCGATGAAAACAAGCATGGCTCCCAGCACAAAAGAGGATATCATCAGAGTAGAAAGGTCTGTTGGCACTGTCGTCCCAAAAAATTGGAATTCCACATCCATAGGGTTTAACAATGAGAGCCAGCAGAAGAGAGATATTATGATTAGAATAGTAATCAATAAAAGTCGTACCAACATTTTTATAATCTACCTTTTTCTAATTTAGTCAGACATGGGACACAATACTTTGCCACTGGCCTTGCCTCAAGCCTTTTTATACCTATTGGACCTCCACATTCTTCACAGATTCCATAAGTTCCATTTTCAATCCTGTCCAAGGCTTCATCCACCTCCCTGAGCCTCATCCGCTCACTTTCGTTCAGACTGAGGAGTATCTGTTTATTGTAAATATTTGCCGCCTCGTCACCGATATCCTGAATACCATCCTGCCCCACCTCCTGGGAGGATTCATAGGTCTGTTTAACTTCTCCAACAATCTGTTCTCGCTCCTTTAGGAGGATGCTTTTAAAACGGGCCAGTGTCTTTTTATCAATCCCTTTCTCCAAGGTCTACTCCTTTTTTAGGATCAATTCGTGTTTGAGGTCAACTCGGGGCGCTTCAATCCACAACCCCTCCAAATCGTAAAATTTCCTTACCGGTTCCAGAAAGACGTGAACCACCACATCATCGTAATCCATAAGGATCCATCTCCCGTGCTCTGAACCCTCCTGGCCAATTGGTCGTATTCCCCTCTTTTTAAGGGCCTCCTCGATCCCCTGGGCAATGGCCTGAACCTGTCGATCCGATTTGCCTGTACAGAGGAGAAAATAGTCTGTAATGGAAGATAAACCCTTTAACTCAAGAAGTACAGGATCTTCGGCCTTCTTTTCAATGGCTGCCTTTAGACATAGAATAGACTTTGCCTTTGAGTCGGTTGCCATATCCTCCTTAAAAAAATTAAGGATTCAAGGATTCAAGTGCTTATTTTATAAAGATACTTTGATATGGTCTTTGCCAAATTCTTAACTCTTTATAATTCTTAAGCATCTCCCTCGAACCCTCATGATTTTATCAACCTTTTTGGAGATGATCCAAAATTTTTAAATCAAAATTATACAAGAAAAATCTTTTTTGGCAAGAGAAAAAATAGAGATCTCTGAAAAAGTATTTAAAAAGAGTCTTATAGACTGGGGAGGTGGGGTGGAGATGCATTCGAAGGGTTTGGAACTCTACCTCCTCAGTCATGCCAGGACTTTTTCAGAGCCCTCAAATATTCCTTAAATAAAGATTTATATAATCTACTCCTTCAATTAAATCAATTCCCTCTTTTGTAGAGGTTATTTTGACGAATATACTCCTCAACTTGGGAAGGGATGAGGTATCTTACAGATTCTCCTTTCTCAATCAACTCTCTCACTTTTGTTGAAGATATATCAAGAAATGTAATCTCTTTGAAATAGAGGTAAAATCCTGAAAAATGGGTCCATGCCCCTATCTCCTGATTATAATGAAAGTCTGAAGTCAAGGCTTCCGGAAGTTTTGAAAAAAGATTGGCCTTTTCAAACCCAGGTCTTGTCATAACAATAAAATTACAGAGCGAGAATAGGGTCTTAAAATCTTTCCAGGTATCAATCTCAATGAATCCATCCCTTCCGAGAATAAAGTAGATATCATCACTATTTGTCTCTCTGTAATATTTTATTGTATCGATGGAATAAGATTTCCCGGGTCTTAAAATCTCCACCTCAGAAGCAGAGAAAAAAGGGTTATTTTGAATAGCTAACCTCACCATCTCCATTCGATGCCTTGCATCAATAACTTCCCCAATCCCTTTATGAGGGGGAATGGCCGCGGGAATAAAGATTACTTCATCAAGTTGGAATGATTCTCGAATCTCCTCTGCCCCTCTGAGATGACCTATATGGATGGGGTTAAATGTCCCTCCAAATAGTCCAAGCCTTCTTCCTTTAACCTCCTTCCCTTTATTTCCCTTCATATATAAAATATAACCATCAGGGGATTAAAATTCCAAATCTCACCCAAAATCTCTAACCCCTTATCTGCCCTTCACCGAGGACAATAAATTTAGTGGTTGTTAGCTCTTCCAATCCCATCGGACCAAAGGCATGAATCTTTGAGGTACTGATTCCCATTTCTGCACCAAGCCCTAACTCAAATCCATCGTTAAACCTCGTTGAGGCATTGACCAGGACACAGGAGGAATTGACCTCCCTTAAAAACCTTTGAGCCCTTTGATAATCTGATGTAATAATCGATTCTGTGTGAAGTGAGCCATACCTGAAAATATGGTCAATAGCCTCTTCTATCCCTTTTACCACCTTTATGGACAGGATCAGGTCCAGATATTCCTCATACCAGTCTTTCTCTTTAGCTTCTTTAGCCCACGGAAGAATCCTTCTTGTCTTCTCACAGCCCCGAATCTCTACCCCCTCTTTCTTAAAGGCATCTCCCATCCTCGGGAGAAATTCATCTGCAATCTTTTCATGAACGAGGAGAGTCTCCATGGCGTTACATACCCCGGGGCGCTGGACCTTAGCATTTATACATATTCTCAGGGCCATATCCTGATCTGCAGACTCATCAACAAAGATATGACAGACACCTTTATAGTGTTTCACAACAGGTATCTTGGAATGTTCGGAGACAAACCGGATTAATGATTCACCACCACGGGGGATGACAAGATCGATCTCCTCTTCCAGCTTAAGCATCTCTTTTATTGCCTCCCTCTCTGTATGAGAAAACATCTGGACGCAGTCCTCAGGGATACCTACCTTAAGGATAGCCTTTTTAAGAATCTTTACAATTGCCTGGTTAGAGTAAAAGGCCTCTGAACCTCCACGAAGAATGACACAGTTGCCCGATTTTAAGCAAAGAGCTGAGGCATCTACAGTAACATTTGGTCTTGATTCATAGATGATGGCAATTACACCAATTGGAACTCTCATCCTGCCTACCATGAGGCCATTTGGCCTTCGCCACATCCTTACAACCTCTCCAACCGGGTCAGGAAGGGAGGCAACCTCTCGAAGCCCCTGAGCCATCTGGTGGATGACCTCTGGAGTCAACTTCAATCTATCAAGCATTGGCCTCGAGAGCTTTGCCCTCTCTCCTGCCTCCAGATCTTTCTGGTTTTCTTTTGAAAGATAGGCAATATCTTTCTCGAGGAGATCTGCCATTTCAAAAAGTGCCTTATTCTTTTTATCCGTTGGGAGTATGGCCATCAGGCGCGAAGCCTCTTTGGCCTTCTTTGCCATCTCTCTTACATCCACCTTAAAATTTGTCCTCCCTTTCATAGCACCACGAGGTCATCCCGATGAATCACTTCATCGGAATATTTATATCCCAGAACATCTTCTATCTGGTCTGTCTTAAGGCCTTTAATCTTATCAAGCTCATCTGAGCTGTAATTAACGAGTCCCCTCGCAAACTCCTTACCCCGCGGGCCGATGCAGGAGACAGAATCGCCTCGATTGAAATTTCCCCTGATCTCTGTAATTCCCGAAGGAAGTAAGCTCTTTCCTCTCTGGACAATCGCCCTTTTTGCCCCTTCATCAACCAGAATATTACCCTTGGGTTTAAGGGTAAAGGCAATCCAGCCTTTTCGACTGCTAAGGGCCTCTCTTTTTGGAAGTATCATTGTCCCAATCTCTTTCCCTTTGATGATCTGGTGAAGGACATCCTTTTTTGTTCCACAGGCTACTACAGTGGGGACCCCGAAGCGGGCTGCCTTTTTCGCAGCCTGAATCTTGCTTACCATCCCTCCAACACTCATTTGGCTTGCTGTTTCCCCTATCATCGCATCCAGATCCTTATCGATATCCTCAATCAGGGAGATACATTTGGCATCCGGGTAGAGCCTCGGATCGCGCTCACAGATTCCCTCAATATCAGTCATTATGATGAGAAGGTCTGCCTCCACAAGATTTGTTATGAGGGCTGAGAGGTTATCATTGTCACCAAATTTAATCTCCTCCACAACCACTGTATCATTCTCATTTATGATAGGAATAATACCAAGGTCAATGAGGGTCAGAAGGGTATTTCTGGCATTTAGAAATCTATTTCTGTGGCTTAAATCCTCGTGAGTGAGAAGTATCTGGGCCACCATCTGCTGGTGGCGTGAAAAGTATGTTTCATAGATATTTATCAATCTGCTCTGTCCAACAGCAGCGGTTGCCTGCTTGTGGGTGATGCTCTGGGGCCGGGTTTTATAACCCAGTTTCTCCATTCCAGCTGCTATTGCGCCAGAAGAAACCATTACGACCTCATAACCCTGACGCTTAAGCTCTGATATCTCTTTGGCCAGACGGGAGAAGACATCATGATTTAAACCCTTCTCAACTGAGGCAAGGATACTCGATCCAATCTTGATAACAATTCTTCTAACCTTCTCTAAGGTCTTTCTACGGATCTCTTTATTGTTCATCCTATAAATTCTTAAATCCTTTTAATTCTCCAGAGAGCGATTCTATCAACTCATCAACACCCTCTCCGCTCTTTCCAGAGATTGGATAAATCCTATGTCCAATCTTTTCGAACAATTCCTTAATATCACCTATCCTCTCCCTTACAGAGGGAATATCAATCTTGTTAAGCGCTACGATTTGAGGTTTCTCACATAACGACGGGTGGTATGCCTTTAATTCTGAGTTAAGGGCATTGAAATCATCCAAAGGATTGTGAGAGGGATTTTCAGATATATCGAGGATGTGGATGAGCAGACGTGTCCTTTCTACATGCCTGAGGAAGGCCAAACCGAGACCTGCTCCCTTTGAGGCACCCTCAATAAGGCCCGGGATATCAGCCACCACAATAGGAAGCTCTTCACCTCTCACTATAACCCCGAGGTTTGGTGAAAGTGTGGTAAAGGGATAATCTCCGATCTTTGGCCTTGCAGAGGATATCCTGGAAAGAAGGGTCGATTTCCCTACATTTGGAAAACCTATGAGACCCACATCGGCTAAAATTTTTAGCTCGAGGCGAATAAGTCTCTCCTCACCCTTCTGGCCTTTCTCGGCATGGCGTGGGGCACGATTAGTGGGTGTGGCAAACCGTGCATTTCCTCTCCCTCCCCGACCCCCTTTGGCTACAACAAACCTCTGACCATCAAATAGGAGATCCTGTAGTAGCTCCCCTGTTAAATCGTCGCAGACAACTGTACCCACAGGAACCCGAATTATGAGGTCCTCTCCATCCCTTCCTTTCTGGTCTTTACCTTTGCCGTGACTGCCTTTCTTTGCACAAAATTTTTGAGGGTAGGTTAAATCGAGAAGTGTAGTAAGCCGAGAATCTGATTGAAGGATCACATCTCCACCTTTTCCACCATCGCCGCCGTCAGGTCCTCCTCTTGGGATGAAGCGTTCCCTCCTGAAACTCAAACATCCATTTCCACCATCCCCAGCTTTCACCCTGATTCGAACTTCATCAACAAATTTCATCAATTTACCAAAAGATCATCAGAGCTGAAGGGTTGGCTGAAATACACTTACCTGCTTTCTATCCCTTCCCTTTTTTTCATATCTTACGATTCCATCAATCTTCGAAAAGAGTGTATAGTCCTTTCCCATCCCAACATTTTCGCCCGGGAAGATACGCGTGCCTTTCTGACGAACCAGGATGTTTCCTGCCTTAACGAATTGACCGCTGAATCTCTTCACACCAAGACGTTGACCTGCACTATCCCTGCCGTTTCGTGAACTTCCTCCAGCCTTTTTATGTGCCATAAAACACCCCTATCCTATTTTTAATTTAAATTGAGCGATTCCAGATTGTCATTGCGAAGCAATCTCTACCGAATTGTCATTCCGAGCGGAGCGAGGAATCTATAAGATTGCAACGCCCTTCGGGCTCGCAACGAATTCATCGGATTGCCACGCAATGACTGATCCGCCTTTGTAGGTTTAACTTAATTTGATTTCATTTATTTTTATATAGCTATAGGGCTGACGATGCCCCTTGAGCCGCCTATAATTCTTTCTCTTTTTCATTTTATAGGTGAGGATTTTCCTTCCCCTGATCTGCTGAACAATCTCCCCCAGAACAACTGCCTTTTCTAACCCAGGACGACCAATCTTAACCTGATCTTCAGATGAGATTAAGAACACATCCTCCAGGGTAACCTGGTCGCCTATCTTACCATTTAACCTCTCAGTTCGGATTATATCTCCTTCGGAAATCCGATACTGCTTACCACCTGTCTTTAAAACCGCAAACATCTAACCCTCCAATTTAATTTATCAAAAAATATTAATTTATTTTTTCATTATTGTCAAATTAAGGTTGCGGTTCTTCGATTACTGAATTATAGTAAGAGTAAAATTTTTATTCAGGAGGACAAAGATGGTTGTGAAGCAATACGAGGTTGGAAATTTTTCGGTCTTCTGTTATCTGGTTGGAGACGAGCATATAGGTGAGGGACTTTTTATCGATCCTGCTGATGAAGCAGGGAGGCTACTTTCAGAGGCCAGGTCGAATGGTATCGAAGAGATTAAATACATTGTCAATACCCATTCCCACGTTGATCATGTGATGGGTAATCGCGAGATGGTAAAAAGGACAGGAGCAAAGATCGTTATTCACGAAAAGGATGCAAAATTTCTTACCCGAATTCCACAGGATCTCTTGCTGATGTTCAGGGCAGAACCTTCTCCTCCTGCTGATATACTTGTAAAAGATGGAGATATAATTGAAGTTGGTGATGTGAGGCTTAAGGTGATTCATACACCAGGCCATTCCCCTGGAGGTATATCTCTTTATATGGATGGAATGGTCTTCACAGGGGACACCCTTTTTGTTGGTTCTGTTGGAAGAACCGATTTCCCTGGAAGTTCATGGGAGGAAATGGAGGCTTCGATCAAAAATAAACTTTATACGCTTCCCGGAGAAACAATTGTACTGCCTGGGCATAACTATGGCCACAAACCCACATCTACAATTCAATATGAAAGACGCCATAACCCCTTTGTTCGGGGATAATATAGGGACACTTCCCATATTATACCGAAATATTTTTTGGGTTTTCTTTTTTCGTAGGGTAAGCCTTTATGGCTTACCTTTTTTGGTAAGGGACAAGCCCTTACCCTACGGTAAATCCACATTCCTCAAATTTATAATAAGTTAGATAGTTTTCTTTCTCCAAAGGTTAAAAAGACCCATACTTAAAAGTCCACTACCAAGGAGAAGAAAAGCTGGTGGTAAAGGAACTACATTTGGTCCTGTTATAGAAAAGACTGTAGATATTCGGTAGGGAAAGGGCTTGTCCCTTTCCGATATTTAAGGGTTAAATATCACCTTCTCTTAAAACCTTGAGGATTATAATTTCGGTCTCCTGAGGAAGTGTATCTTTACTCACATTTATGCTGTTTGAATTGAGGGATCTCACCTGATAGGGTCCATCAATAAACCTTTCAAGGACATTTGTATGATACCAGTAATGCATCGGGATCACTATCTTTGGTTTTAACTGCTCAACAATCTTCTTTGCTCCCTCAGGGCCTGCTGTAAATACGCCCCCAATCACCTGAAGCAGAATATCAATATGTCCTATAAGCTGTAGTTGATCTTCATTGAAGGGTTCACTCACATCACCTGAATGTAATATACATAGACCATCCATCTCAAATACAAATGCCGAACCTCTAAGGCTTATATTACCGGGATATCCTCTCTGATGAATGGGGACATTATAAATTAGGACATCTCGAAAGGTGAGGTTAATCTCATTCCATTCATCTGTCCCTTCTTTAAGTCCCCGTAGGATTAGAGGTCTCCCTTTTGCCAGTCCAACATTATTGTGGTTTCCATGTTCCCTTCCAACTGTTACGATATGGGGCCAGACCTCTGGCATTGGAAATCCCATGGGACCAAAAGGATCTGTAATGATCTTCGTGCCACCACTTGAAGTGAGCTGAAAGAATGAATGACCAAACCACTTGATCTCTATCATCCCGGAGGCTGATGCAGGCTGGAGAGAGTAATCACCTGAAACAATATTGGGATTCCGACATGCCCCATGAGAATTGGATAAAATTAGATACGATATTAAAAAAAAGATGATTAAAATTATTGAAACCTTTTTTCGATTGATCATCTTTAAAAACCTCCTTCCTCAGTGATAAGACTCAGAAGAGCCCCCACCTTCTCCTTAGATACCATTCTATTCCCAAGAGTATAAAAATCAGGCCCATAATAACCGGAAAAGAGAAAAGGGACATTCTCTTCTCCTCAATCAGATTCCTCTGCTCTTTACTCATATAGGCCTCTATCTCTTTAAATAAATCTCCTCTCTTTCCAAGATTCTTCCCCCCGGATAAATTCGATAGGAATCTCAGAAATTCGTGTTTTGGAGAGGGATCCTGAAGCTCCATGGGTTTGAGAATCTTTATGAATTCTTCAACCCCTTGGGATTCCATATCCACTTTCAATCTGTATAATCCTCCCTCCTCAGGAAGGAATGAACAAATATATTCTCCTGATTCAGCAATTTTTTTTACCTCCAGTCCTATCTTCTTCCCATCAGGATTGAATACGGAGGGGAAAATCTTCTCGGTAAGGTGAGTGGGTATAAAATCCTTTTTCACCTTGATCCTGAACTCCACCTTCTTCCCTATCTCTCCTTCGCCATCCGGGAGAATAACCTCAAATGGTTCAAGACGGGGATCACGTGTCAGCCAGCGCACCATCCTATCAATGAATCTCAAATATGCCCAATTGCCCTTTCCATTTTCAACCATGCCCATATACCATTTCCAGAAATAATCAGTTCCAATGACGAGTGATCGTCCCTTTGCGTTCTCACCCAGAATCAAGATTGGATGTGAAAGCTCATCATCGCTTTCTAAGAGAACAAAACCCGAATCCTTGGAGTTCAGAATATTTATCCCATCTAATGAGACAGTATCTTCCCATATTCTTAGATTCTCATTTTCATCAGGTGATAGCTGGATCAGCGGATGAGATCTCATCTTTCGATTCAATCTCACCCTGAAAGGTTTATCCCTGCGATAATCATCCCTCCTGTTTGTAGGTCTTACTGGAATGATCTCTTCCACGGGTGAGCCAAAATATCTTCCCCCATCCATGAGATTTGGGCCCCCAATCATTGCAAAACCCCCACCATCTCTTACAAACTCCCTCACATACCTGAAGTAACTTGGATGGATATATAGATGGGCTGGAAGATTATCAAAGATTAATATATCGAAATTTCTGAGCTCCTTTGCAAAAAGTGTGTCAACAGGAAAGGGTATGAGGCTCTGTTCCTGCAGAGGGACATTGAGGATATCAGATGGGGTTCTAAGAATAATGAATGAAAGCAGCTCTATAGAAGGATCGTTCTTCAATGCCATCCTCATAAAACGATAATTCATACTCGGACTCCCGGAGACCATTAATATTCTTATCTTATCCCTCAAGACTCTGAGGATTATATTACTCTCATTGTTTGATTTAACAGCCTCTCCGGATTGTGGTGAAATGGATATATTTAAGTTATGAATACCAATCCTCTCAGGTATGAATGAGAAGGTGAGCTTATCCTCAAAAGGGCTTTCCTTTATATGGAGGCTTTTTGTTGATATAATTTTCCCTCCTTCTCTCAAAATAACAGGAAGCCTATTCCCTTTATAGCCATAAGATTTAAAGGTTACATCTATCAGAACCTCCCTTCCCCTGAATGCAAAAGAAGGGGACTTTATCTCTTTTATCAAAATATCTCTATAATCATCCGGGTTACCCATTGGTATTGTAAAAATAGGGGGACCTTTTTGAATCTCTCCATCCCATTTTAAATTACCATCACTAAAAAGAAGGATCATGGATTCGGTTACGCCAAGTTCCTTCAATCCTTCTTTTAAATCTATACTTCTTCTCTGAGGCCTTAGATTCAATATATCTTCTTCCCTTAGAGGTCTGAGGTAGTCTCCGAGTTTATATATCCTTATGTTAAACCTCTCGGATAAAGATCTAAGGAGTGGCTTTTGTCCCCGAAGCAGTATCTCCTTTAACTCATCGAGAGGGCTTGGCTTCCCTTTCTGCCCTGAAACTCCCATGCTTTGAGATGTATCTATAAGAACTGCTATGGAGGGGAGAATCTTTGACTCTTTTCTCTTTGAGAGAGATGGATTCAGGCAAAATAGAACTAAGATAAGGATAAGAAAGAAACGCAATGTGGATAGTAAACCTGCCCGTAAATGGTTTATCCTTCTTCGAATGGTTATGTATTGAAGGATTGATGCAATAAAGCCTGAAATAAGAATAGCGATGATAAGCCAAAGGGATACTACTGGCGAAAAGTTTATTTCACCAATATTCATATATTCTTCCTTTTCTGTATGAATGGGTGATGAATCAAATCTTTTTTATAGTCAGAACTTAAGCTATAAACTATGATATTTATCCCGGTCTTAAATGCCAGAGCCCTCTGCGCCTCACCTCCAGGAACACATTCATAAATCCATCTCCCAAGGCTGTCCCTTGACCATGCCCCTGCAAGGTCATTCTGAGAGTATATAACCGGGGTCCAATTATCCACTGTAATGCCTTCGAGATATGGATTTATGATCTGCCTTCCACCAACCCTCTCTATTAAATAGAAACTTCTATAGACTGAATGATCAGATGGAAGTCTCTTAAGTTCATTATCAGGGAAAATCTCCTTCATCTCGTTTCTAAGGGACTTATCAAAACCAAAACCTTTAGCACCAAGAATATCCTCTGCAAGAAGAAATCCTCCGAATCTTAGAAATCTCCTGAGTATCTCCCTCTCATTCGAGTTAAATGGTTCAAATTCATACTTCCCTGCCATATATACCAAGGGGCAGAAGAAAAGCTCAGGGTCGTTGAGGTTAATGACCTTCCTCTCTCTTGACGCATCAATGCTTGTTCGGATTTCAAGTTCCTCAATTATTGCCTCAATGAAGTTTGGATTTGGATCCCACTGGCCTCCCCTGTATTTTAGCTGAGAAAAGAAGAACTGGGGAAATGATGAAGAGCTTAAAAAATCAGGTCTTAAAAAGTATAGCCCCCAGATTAATTTCGATCCTTTAACCAAGAACCCTCTTCTCGAAATCATAAGGTTTCCAACCAATCATTCCCCTTTTGGAAGGATATTGGAGAGAGTCATCTCAATTCCAAAAACCATTAATACAAAACCAAGTATGTAAGGCCATAGCTCCTTTTGCACGCCGAGGAGTTCCTCAACTTCTTCGCCTCTATATTCAGAAACCCTTATATCTATATTTCCAAATATCTTCTTTAAATCTCTGGCTGAAATTTTATTAAGGTCAGATTCATCAAACGAAGAATTTAAACAATACCTCATATCCTCTGATTTAGAGGTGCTTTTATAAATCCCCGGGCCTCCCCTTTCTCCTTCAATCTGAATGAAATCTCCTTCAGGGAGTTCTTTATATCTAATATTTTTTGAGAAAGAATCTCTATTAATATTGAGAGAATATTTTAGCAAACCCTGAATCAAAGGAAGGTATGAAGCCTTCAGTGGTAAATCGTTCCAATCGATATCAGCACTTGAACTGAAAAGAAATAGTCTTCCCCCCTCAATCTCTTCCTCCAGCAAAAAGGGCTCCCCATTTTCAAAGATAAGGAGCCTCTTTCCCAAACCGCCTATTTTAAAATAGTTTCTAAATGTTGCCCTCCTTAGGCTTTCTCCCTCCGCTCCTGAAAAGGACTTAAGGAATCCATGAGTTTCATCTATTTCTGCTATTTTTAAAGTCTCACCCTCTCTTAGCCCTTCGATTCTCCATGGAAGAAACGAAAGATTATTATACTCTTGAGGGATGACCTGATCTCCGAGAAAGATAAATACAGGTTTTCCTCCCTTCAGGATGGAAAAGAGCTTTTCCTCGGGAAGCCTTCTCATATTTAGAAGAAAGAATGCATCATAGGTTTTTTGATCGATGAGAATGAGATCTCCTTCTGAAATCACATCGAGGAGGAAAGGAGAGCCTGTAGATCCTCTGGGATTGAGGGCATTTTTCAGATAGTAACTCTCAGTGGCCCTTATGGATAACCTCGGATCTCCATCCACTATAAGGACTTTAATTTTATCTCTTACCTTAAAAGAGAAATAGAAGACATCATCAGCTGACAAACGATCACCTGATAGCTCAACCTTTCCATCAACCCAGCCTGATTTATCTAAAAGGAGTTCAAAATATACCCTTTCCTCTGCCTGAGCGTCTATCTCCACTGACTTCTCATCCCTCTTTATCCCTGATAGATAAAGCTTCACGAGGCTATTTAGCTTTTTATCTGAGTGGTTTGATATGATTACCTCAAGATTGATATGGCTTCCAAGAACCATATCTCCTTCTCTAAGATTCACCCCTTTTATAGAGAGATTTGAATCACTTTCTCTCTGCCCGATACTTAAAAATGTAACTTTATTTTCTGAAGGCACAATCCCGAGCTGAGAAGGGTCAAACCCCTTCCAATCTCCCCTTGCCATGTCGCTTATAAAGAGGATATCTCCTCGCGATCCGTTCTCTTTAATTCCCTTAAATGCAAGGCTCAATGATTTACCTGGATCTCCTCTTTCGGGGGAGAGTGAAATCCTTGACAATTCCCTTAAAGCCTCCTCCTTTGATAAAATGGGAACATTCTGATATGGTTTTTCTATTTTTTTAAAGGTTGGAATAATAATGAATTGACCCTTAACACCCTTTATAACCTCCTCTGTCAAAATCTTCGCACGATTGAAGCGTGTGCCTCCTTCATCCATATATCCCATGCTCATAGAGTTATCTATGACCAATATCTTAACCCCTTCCTCACCGGCAGTGAAAAGTCCTGATCTCACGAGAATGGGTTGAGCCATCATAAATGCAATGGTTAGAATTAAAATAATTCTCAAGATCAGGAGCAGGATGTGCTTCAAGCTTTCAGGCCTTGAGTGGATATTTTGCGATTTTACAAGAAGCCTCAGAGAAGGAAAAACCCTCTTGATTGCCTTCCTTTTAGTGAGTCGATGGATCAGGATTGGAAGAATTCCTCCGGAGAGGCCAAGTAAAAATAGAGGATTGAGAAAAGTAAGGCTCATAATAGAATAAGAAATATAGAAGATTAAAAAAGTGTAAGATTCAAAATGTTTTTAACCCCTTTTTCATCGGCGCTTAAATCTCTCCCTCCATCTGAGATAATATGCAAGGCCAAGATCAAGGGACTTAGATGTATCAAAAAGTTTATAGTCAATGATGTTTGAAGCACATGTTTCTCTAAGATTATCGATAAAGGAATTTAAAGCCCTCAGATAAGAGGACCTGATAGAAGGAGGATCCACATGTAATTTTACATCCTCTTCCATATCTTCAAAGATTGAAGGCTCCTTAAAGGGAAAGTAAAGCTCATCCCTGTCGAGGATGTGAAACACTATGATCTCGCTTCCCCTTGCCCGAATCTGCCTTAATCCTTTCTGGATATCCTCAGGTTCATCCAGAAGGTCGGATATGAGAACTGTAAGGCCCTTGCTTCTGAGAGAACCTGCAATCTCCTGAAGAATCTTGCCCACCCTTGTCTGGCCTTCGGGTTTTTTCTCCTCCAGTTCTCTAAGGATGGTAAAGATATATCCGTGTGATGATTTTGGAGGTATGATTCTTTCTATCCTGTTTGAGAAGAGGATCAATCCAACTGAATCCTGTTGCCTGAGCATCAGATATGAAAGTGAAGATGCAAGGGTCGAAGCATAGTCAAACTTTGTCCATCCATCAGAGCCATATCCCATGGAGGAGCTTGAGTCAAGGATTATATAGGCCTTGAGATTTGTCTCTTCTCGATATTCCTTGATAAAGTAACGATCGAACTTTCCATAGGTCTTCCAGTCGATCCTACGAAGATCATCTCCCTGAGAATAGGCACGGTGTTCTTCAAACTCGGAACTCAATCCCTTTGCCCTTGATGGATGAATCCCTATCATGAATCCATTGACAACGATACGTGCCCGGAGGTAAAGGTTCTTTATCTTTGCAAGAACCTTGGGGTCAAAATAGTTCAAGGCCTCACCTCTTGAAGAAGTCTCTCTATTATGGCAAGAGAGTTTATTCCCTCTGCCTGGGCCTTAAAATTGGTAATAATTCTATGCCTGAGAATAGAAGTGGAAACAGCCCTCACATCCTCAACTGACGCAACATATCTCCCATCCATGATCGCCCTTGCCTTTGAGGCAAGTATGAGGTGTTGAGATGCCCTCGGCCCTGCCCCCCACTCCACCCACTCCTTAACGAACGGGGGCGCTTCAGGCTCCTTTGGTCTCGAAGATCGCACAAGCCTTACAGCATATCCAATCACATATGAAGAGACAGGAACCTTTCTCACAAACTCCTGGATATCTATAATCTTCTCTCCATTTATCACCTTATTGAGAATAGGCTTATATGAGGATGTAGTGGTTGCTACAATCTCCATTTCCTGTTCAAATGGAGGATAATCAATACCTATGTTAAACATAAACCTGTCAAGCTGCGCCTCAGGAAGTGGATAGGTTCCCTCCTGTTCAATAGGGTTCTCTGTTGCCAATACAAAGAACGGAAGTTCGAGATAGTGTGTCACACCTCCTGCAGTGACCTTATACTCCTGCATTGCCTGAAGCAGCGCTGCCTGTGTCTTTGGAGGGGTGCGATTGATCTCATCTGCGAGGAGGATATTTGTGAAGATAGGCCCCTTTAGAAATCTGAAAGAACGCTTCCGGCTTCCAATCTCCTCCTCAAGGATGTCTGTCCCCGTGATATCAGAGGGCATGAGGTCTGGTGTAAACTGGATGCGATTGAACTTAAGTTCCATAATACCTGCAAGTGTTGATATGAGCAATGTCTTTGCAAGTCCTGGAACACCAACAAGCAAACAATGCCCCCTGCAGAATAGAGAAATAAGAATCTCATCAATCACCTTTTCTTGGCCCACGATCACCTTCTTTATCTCCCTTATGATCTCAGCCTTCTTTTTGCATATCTCCTCTACACGGGCCAGATCTTCATCAGCTATATTTTCTTCTTTTATTGCTTCCATTTTTCTCCTCATCTACTGATAAGTCCATTGAATATCTCCATCTCCTTTGAGGCAAGAGAGCCCTCTCCCATGATCTCATAGACCCTTGCCAACCCTTTATGAACCTCGGGATTGAACGGGTTTATCTCAATCGATTCCCTGAATGCCTCTTTCGCCTTTTTAAAATCCCGAAGCCTCAGGTATGCATTTCCCATATTTAAATAGATTGTTGGGTGATCAGGAGATATCACCCTTGCCTTTTCCAAAAACTCAAGGGCTTCTCCTTCCCTCCCTAAATCTATAAGCAGGGAGGATATCTTATTGAGTACTGGAACAGAATCAGGTGTCTCCCTGAGGGCCCTTTGATATTCGAGAAGGGATGCTTTAAGCCTTCCTCTCTCTTTAAGAATATCTCCAAGATGGGTTCTGTTTCTCGAAACGAGAGATCTTATCTCCTCCATGTCCATACGCTCCTCATCAACCCTTCCCTCCTTGATCTTATAACGCTTAAGATTGGAACCTTTTATCTCTTTCAGTCCCTTTGATTTTAAGAATTCCTCCCAGTTTGCTTCAAATTTATCGAATGTCAAACCCAGTATCTCACTTATCGCTTCTTCCGCTCCTCTTTTTTTCTTCGATGCCATTACATTCATCATATCTTGAAGCCCCTTATGGCCTGTCTTTGAAATGATGAACTCTATTGCAGAGGCAGCCTGTGCATAGGCAAGCTGAACCTCCTCAGGGGTATCAAGCCTAACAAGAGAGGGCTCCATCCTCTCAAATCTCAATAGGCGTCGTTCTCTCAGGGCACTTGAAAGGAGGCTTTCGTTAATCGAAGAAAGATACGAAGGACCATTTCTCCACCTTGTCTCCTCATACTTTGCCAGACCCTCATGAAACCATATGGGGGCATTGTTGGCTGTCATCTTGACTATCAGGTAATGCATATATTCATGACTCATCGCATCAAGCCAGCGATATCCATGAACGAGCGCTGCTGGTGAGAGCAGCATCAATTTGTTGAATTCCGCCTGACCAACTGCTCCGATTTCAATATCCCTCCCAGAAAGGGAGGAGGCAAAGTAGAAACTCTTTGTGTCAGGAAATATCTCAATCCTCACCTTCTCATCAGGTCTAAAGCCATATCTCTCGGCCATGGAGTTATAAGTCTTCTCCATTGCTTCTGTGATATAGTCGATGAGAAAACCATCCTGTTTTTCATTGATATAAAAGATGAAATGGGGGCTTTCAAACCTTTTTAAATTTGATGTAGCGTTTATGGTTTGTTCTATGAAGAGCAGGAAATCCCTCTTCTTATTCTCATCCCCTCCTGATTCTATTGAGGCCTTAATCAACCTCAATGCCTCATTATACTGCCCTCTAAAAAATGCCACCTTTGAGGCAAGATGGAGTAGTTGTGAATCCTTTTCATCTTTAATCAGGTTTTCTTTTATCTCTCTCCACGCCCCTTCTGCGTCCCAGGCTGAAAGCATAGATGTTATTGACTGTATATTATCATCTGTGATGGCATGTGACATTAAGGGCAGGATGATTATTAGAAAAATTAGAGCGACCTTTCTCATTCTGTTATTCCTCTTAGATATCTTTCAACTTCCCTTCTATATTGTGATGGAATCCCTTCTTTTAATGATTCCATCGTCTTTTCTCTCAGGATCTTAGGAGCCTTATAGGCATCCTTGGGGGGTGGTTCAAACTCCTCACGGTCAATACCTGTATATCCCTTTTCTCTGGGTCTCATGAATTCGGGTTGAGGAAGGGTTGGCATAGGTAGCCATGGACCATAATACCAGCCAGGCCTCGGGTCATATGCAAAGGGGTAACCCCAGCGTTGTGCCTGCATCTGCATTGCCATCTGTTGGGCCATCTGATCGATTGACTGTCTGGATTTCGTTAATCTCCTTATGGCCTCCATCTCAGGTGGTATTGCCCCTGTGGCATCCTCACTCTTAAGCATCGATTCTGCCTCTCCCATTGAGCTCTCTGCCTCCCTCAGGTCATTTAAAATCCCTGTATCCATACCCGGAAAGAGCTGACTGATAATCTCAAGCTTCTCCCTCAGGTTTGCGGTCCTCTCTTTAAGATTATTTTCACGCTGTGATAGCCCTGGAAACCTCATTCTATTTTCCTGACTCATTACCTCCTTGGATGATGGTTTTAAGGCTTCGATCTTCAAGATTAAATCTTTTAAAAGTTTCCTTAAATCATCATTTTGAGAAAGCTCCTTCTCCTGTTCCCTGAGCATACGGTATAGAGCTTCAAATTTATCTTTCCTTAGAAGTGATTCGAGGTCTTTTATCAGATTCCTTTCCATATGTTCATGAGGGATTGAATCTTCGAGCTGTTTTAGAAGATCCAGGATATCTGGAGTCATCTTTTTCAGTCTCTTTTGGATCTCTTCATCTATTGCAATCTTTGTCTCCCTTTCTATTCCCTCTGTTCGACTTAGAATATCTCTCTGTTCTTCGAGGATCTTATCCAGTTCCCCTGCCCCCCTGGAGATCTCTCCCTGGAGTCTATCATATGGGGCTTGAAATGCCATTTTCCCTGCCCTTCCCAGGGCAGCCATCATCTCGGAGAGTGAGTGAAGTAGCCTCTCAGCGACTTCGAGGGCTCCTTTTATATCATTAGCCATAAGCCTTTTACGGAGCTCCTCTAAATCCTTAAATAGATCCTGAAAATCAAGGCCTTTAAGTTCAGGACTATTTATAAATTCCTGAGGAAGGGAAGTAGTCATTTTACTCAAGGTCTCCATTACTGACCGAAGAAGCTCTTCAATCCTTTTTAACTCCTTCATAACCTCGCCAAGTTCTTCCTGGCTTAAATTTTCTTTGAGGTCTTTTAATGAGTCAATCAATCGCCTCTGTCTGTTTCGAAGCTCACGAGAGATTGCCTCCATCTCCATCATCTTTAATCTCTTTGCTATCTCCTCAGAAAATAGGGCAAGCCTCTCGAGCTCCTGGGTTACCCTCTCATCTGACTCTATTTTTATTCTGTCCCTAAGTGAAAGAAGATTTCGCTTCAGTCCCTCGAGATCCAAACGTTCTATCCTTTCTCTCATCATTTCAAGGCCCTTATCTATTCTTTTAGCTATATCATCCATATCCTTTTTCAAAGACTCTCTATCCTTGAGCTCCTCCAGGTGATCGGAAAGAAGATCCAGCAGTCTCTCTGCTATCTCTCTGGCGAGATCGCTCTCCTCCGAGGCACGAATCTTATCGTCCCTTACCAGAAAGGATAGGGTCTTTGAAAAACCTTTTTTAGGTCCTGAAACAGTATCATTGTCAGAAACTTCTATTCTGTATATAACCCTGTCACCTGATGAGAGGTTCAAACCTGCGAGATCCCACTTAAATATCTCAGGCCCGAGGATACGGGCATCTATCTTCTGTTTTAATGTTATAAACCTCTCCTTTCCACGTATTTCGTAGTTCAATCTTACTGATGTGAGACCAAAATCGTCCCTTGCTCTATATAGAATTGAAATAACCTCATTGCCAGAGACTTCCATAAATCCTGTGGGATTTATGAGCTCTACCTCGGGGAAATTATCCACAATGAGGTTTATCCTGTATTGTGTGGGATTAGGGTTTTCAAATCCTTCTTTATCCTTAACTCTTATGGAATAATTTCCTGGTTGAAAGACGAGGAGGCTTCCAGAAAGCCTCTTTCCCTTAACGATTAGGGAGGATTCATTTTCAAAATTAATTATCAATCTTGCCTCAACAATATCCTTTGTAGTCTTTGCCTCTATACTGGCAATGGTTCCCTTAAGTGCTTCTATATGGCCATCCTCCCTTACCTCCACGGGAAGTCTGCTATAGTCAGGTGGGTTTAGGATCAGTTTTACATGACTCACTTCAGGTGGATCAATAACTGTAATATTTCCCATGGGAGAGCTCCCGTTCTCGCCATGGATTTGAAAACTAAAGGAGACCTGCGCAGAGGCGATTTCAAATTTAAATCTCCCCTCTCCTTCAGACTCCATCGGGATATGAATCCCTTTTTGACCTTCAGGGTAAATTGATAGTAAAAGTTTTTCTTCTCTTTTACCCTCCACCTTTGCTTTTATCAGAAGAGGAGAACCACGAAGGATGGTCAGTTTCTCAGGTTCTATTGAAATGAAAGCCTTTTTTATCGGTATCGTTGAAAATGGATTGGTGATGAGTGCCAGGGAACGATTTAAGAAATTTGGATCAAAAATCAGTATAACCATAAAGGCAAAGGAAAGTGGTATAAGTAACCTCATATGTCTGAATGCTGATTTTAGGCTCACCACATCACTCTTTTTAATGGATGAAATCTCCTCAACTGTCTTTTTAATCTGGGCCTTTACTAAAACGTCTGAAATCTTACCTCGAGCCTCGGCCTCTTTAGCTTCGTTAAAAAGTAGAAATGAATTTGTAATATCATCCCTTAAATTGGAAAACCTCTTCTCCAATTCTTTAGCCACATTGAGGAGAGACTGTCTGGAAAATATTCGAAAGAACATGAAGAGAAAGAGGAGAAAGATAAAAACAAGAGATGAAATTGAATAAAAAATGGGAAGATAATGTAATTTTTCTTTCAACTCAAACGTGAAGAGGCTTCCTAAAAGGATCAGGATAATCCCGGATGAGAGGAGAATGAGAGATTCAATAATAGCATGTATCCGAAATCTATTAGAGATACTCCGAAGGAATCCTTCAAGGAGGCCATAATCACGGTGAAAATTCTCATCTTTGGTCACCGAGAGCCCCCATGAAAAATATTATATGAAAATATTTACATATTTTATTCCATTATTCAACAGAAAAAAATTACTTACCGTAATGCATCACTGAAGCGTGGGATTTAGTGATCTAACAGGGATGTCTAAGAAAATCTTATAAAATCATGAGGATTCAAGGGGTCAAGGATTCGAGGGAAATAA
>JBBITW010000033.1:0-25770 GCA_037440525.1 Deltaproteobacteria bacterium | reverse complement strand
AACGGTCGGGGTCTGACTTGGCGGCGGAGAGTTGAGCAAAATCGTCAAAGGAGATAAAACGCCTTTCCTCGGAAGAAAATTGGTGTTGAAGAAATGTAGTTTTCCCGGTTTGCCGCAAACCTGTAATGGCGACGACAGGCATGTTCTTGAGGGCCCTGAGAACCGTCGAAGCCAGCTCTCTTTCATGATATGTTGTCATAATAATATATATTATATTGTCATAATGCCAATGTCAAGTGATAAATCAGAGGTCTCTGAAAAAGTATTAAAAATTATTCTTATAGACTGGGGAGGTGGGGTGGAGAGGCATTCGAAGGGTTTGGAACCCTACCTCCCAAGTCATTCAAGGACTTTCTCAGAGCTCTCAATCAGAGCTCTTAGCGTGAACCGAAATGGCTCTGGATAAGACTTCAGTTTTTTATCTCAAAGACGATTAAAAATCGCTCAATTTAAGTTATAATGATTAGATGATGCAGGAAAAGATATGTCTTGTCAGTCTTGGCTGTCCAAAGAATCTGGTTGACTCAGAGGTAATCCTCGGTCTCCTCTCAAAAAGTGGCTTCGTAATTACAACAGAGCCTTCTTTGGCCGATATAATTATTGTGAACACCTGTTCATTTATTCAGGATGCAACCAAGGAAGCAATAGAAACAATTCTTAAACTTATTTATTATAAAAGGGAAGGGAGATGTAAAATACTTGTTGTTTCGGGATGCCTTCCCCAGCGCTATGGAAGACTCTTAGAAAGCCAGTTCCCTGAAGTGGACCTCTTTGTAGGCACAGGCTCATTTCATAAGATTCCTGAGCTTTTAACCCGGAAAAGAAATCAAAAAACCTTTCTCTCAAAACCAAGCTTTCTTTATAATGATAGAACACCCCGAATCCTATCTACACCTTCATTTACAGCTTATCTAAAAATTGCAGAGGGTTGTTCGAGGAGATGCACATTCTGTACTGTTCCGAGCATCAGAGGGCCTTATAGAAGTAGAAGACCAAAATCCATTTTAGAAGAGGCGCAAAGACTTGCTGAGCAGGGGGTTAAAGAGCTCATCCTTATTGCCCAGGATACGACTGCCTACGGAGAAGATCTCAAGGGAGAAACAGACTTAGAAAAACTCCTGAGGGCTCTGGTTAAAGTTGATGGACTCCGCTGGATAAGGATCCTGTATTGTTACCCGAGATTAAGATATTTCCCCGATACTCTCCTTGAACTATTCAGGGAAGAGGAGAAGATATGCCCCTACATTGACATTCCAATCCAGCATATTGACGATTATATTTTAAGGCGAATGGGAAGAGGAGTAAAAAGTAGAGAGATTCGAAGTCTCTTAGAAAAGATCAGAAATTTTCTGCCTGACGGAAGCCTTAGATCGACCATGATCGTTGGATTTCCAGGTGAAAAGGAATCTCACTTTAAAATGCTTATTGATTTCGTAAGTGAAATAGAATTCGATTACCTCGGTGCATTTAAATACTCCCGGGAAGAAGGGACTTCTGCCTCTCGACTCTCTGAGCAGGTTTCAGAAGAGGAAAAAGAAGAACGTCTTAGAATCCTGATGGAGCTTCAAAAAAAGATTTCCCATAAAAAATATAGTAAATTTGTAGGAAGTAGGGTAGAGGTCCTGGTTGAAGGACCATGCCATGAGCGGGGAACATTAAGGGGAAGATTAAAAAGTCAGGCACCAGAAATTGATGGATGTGTCTTCCTCAAAGGGGAAGCAAAGCCCGGGGATTGGGTAGAGGCAAAAATCCTTCAGGCCCTCCCCTATGATCTTGTAGGAAGAATCGAAAGACGAATCTGAAATAGAATTAAATTATCTTTTACCGGAATACTTTGACCATGCAAGTATGTTTATCCAAACCATCAATGGTTTCACTTCTCCTTTTTCAATTTATTTGAACGATAGAATTTAATCCATCTTAGAGAAAGGGGATATGCAATCAATGAAAGAAGAAAGGCCATAATAAGAGAGCCAACTCCAAATGAAAGGAGCAAACCCCATTGGGTGGAAATCAGGCGCCAGAAATTTGAACTCATGAATCCCTGATCCACTCCCAGTTGAAAAATTTCCTTTAACCACTTCATCTCAAACTGAAATCCAGTTATATATGTGCCCACCCATGTGGCAATTGTATAATATGGAACAATCCACCATGGGGTATTTGACCAGACTCCCAACAGAATAGCTACTCGATTTAAATTAAAAATAAAGGCAATTGCCAGACCTGTAAGTGTATGAAATCCCAGAAAGGGGGAAAACCCGAGGAAGATTCCGATGGAGTATGCAAGAGCTGTTCTTTCAGGGGTATCCTCAATACGCAGGAGTCTCTGGATTACTTCTTTTAGATTGTTCATAAAAAAATTTTAATATGTAATACCTAAATTGAGCAATTTTTTACTAAAAGCATTTCCGCCAAAGGCGGATCAGTCATTGCGTGGCAATCCGACGAAGTCGTTGCGAGGAGTGAAGCGACTTGGCAATCTTATAGATTCCTCGCTTCGCTCGGAATGACAGTTTGGTTTAAATTGCTTCACAATGACAATCTGGAATCGCTCAATCTATATAATATTAACTACTCGATTATTTCACTCAAACCTCTAACCTCTTGACCTATCTATTGCCCTTCTGATCCTTTCGCTAAGATGGCCTTTCAGAAGGTCATTTATCCGTTCTTTGACCTTCAGCACAAAACCATGATAGCTTTCACTTCCTCCCAGTACACTGAGATAAAAATTTCCAAGTTCGGGGTAATACCTCATGGTTTCGTAAGCCAGCTTTGTAAATCTGAAAACAAAATCAGAGAAACGAAGGGCCCATTTTAAATCCTTTGAAATATGGGTTTCCACCATCTCCTGATACAAATCACAGGGAGCAATCCCTCTCTCTATTGATTGAAGGATTGCCTCTGCAGCCAGTCTTCCACTTTGGATGGCATAATAGATTCCTTCTCCCATAAGGGGATCCATCAAATGGGCAGCATCTCCTACAAGTAGAATCCTTCCAGAAGAGACTCTCTGCTTTTCATCATAAAAAGAAGGCAATGGATGGCCCATAATCTTACCAATCTTCAATTCATTTATATAACCCAATTCCTTAACAAAGGAATCAAAATATTTACGCGGATTTATCTTATTATTTTCTCTCATCATCCCTCCAATTCCGACAGAGAGAAACTCTTTCTTAGGAAATACCCATCCATACCCGTTAGGGATCCTGCCAAAATCCAGATGAATTGATTGAATATCCTCCTTCGGAAAATTAAGGGAAATAGTAAAGGGAATCTCTCCTTCTATGGCCATTCCATTTCTATTTTTAGGCCACAGGGAAATTGACTTTGAAACAGTACTCTCTGCACCATCTGCACCTATGAGGTATTTAGAATAAAACTTATTCCCTCTTGCCAGTTCTACCTCCACCCTTTCACCTATCTCCGAAACCCCTATTACCTTCTCTCCTTCTAACAGGGTGACTCCCTCTGCCAGTGCCTTTTCAATCAAAAATTTGTCAAATCTGTCTCTCATCACGAGAAAACCAAAAGGAGCTTCGGACTTGATTGAAAAGGATTTCTTTAATCGGTAGGTAAATTTTGCTTCGTTTATGGTATTCTCAATAACAGGATTTATATCGAATTCGAGCAGGCGAATCGTCTTCAGGGAAAGGCAACCTCCGCAGGGTTTATATCTCGGAAGTCGTTCCTTCTCCAACAGTAAAGTCCTTAACCCTCTACTTGCACAAAATCTTGAGGCCGAAGCCCCTCCCGGTCCACCACCAACCACGATTACATCATAATCCGACACCATATCTCAATCTCCATCATGAAAAAAATTACCAATAAAATAGAATTTGTCAATAATCAAAAATGGAGATCTCTGAAAAAGTATTTAACCCCTCCACACCTCCCCTTAAAGAGGCTATGTGGGAATGTCATTCTATAGATTCCTCGCTTTGCTCGGAATTATAATCTGGTAAATATTTTTTCA
Organism: Deltaproteobacteria bacterium; assembly: GCA_037440525.1. Taxonomy (GTDB): domain Bacteria; phylum Desulfobacterota; class BSN033; order BSN033; family UBA1163; genus JBBITW01. The sequence goes on along the minus strand of JBBITW010000033.1, from coordinate 21,788 downwards.
GCTCGCAATTACAATAATGAGGGCTCTAAAAAGGACTTTTGTAGCGGGGAATTTGTGATTTAAGTAGAAATCTCTAAATGGAATCTAAAATAATTTCACTGCGGATCTTCTTGAATTATTGAGGTCAAATCAGATACCCTTTCTACAGTTTCCAGATGTTCAATCGCATTGAGCGTCTCTTCGATATTTGAATCAGAGAGAATCCCTCTTGCGCACCTTTTAAATTTATCCCTTATCTCATCTCTACTCATAGGATTTGAGGGACCGCCCTTTGCCTCCCATACCATCTCTGAAAACTCTTTACCATCTCTTAATCTTAAATGAACCCTTGCAGGAGAAAGAACCCCTTTCTCCCGGGCTGAACTTTCCATTTCAGGCTCAGGAATAATTTTCACCCTCCTCATCAATCCCCTAACCTCGGGATTTTCAACGGAATCTCCCTCAAATTGATCAATACCGACTCTTCCAAAGATTAATGCCGAGGAGATACAATATTCCAGGCTAAACTTTGCTTCAAGATTTGTAGAAGGATTATGATGGAATGTAACATTAAGAAGGGAGGGAGGAACATATGCATCTATTTCCATTATATCCTTCAATTCAAACCTATTTTGATCTCTAATCCTTAGAATTGCATCAATAGCAGTGTGTGTTCCAGCGCACGATGGGTATGGTTTGAGAATAATATTATTCAGTGCATAATCCTTCCCGGGTAGTTCTGTAAAGGAAGAAATTTCACCACTGTATCCAAATACCTTAGCAAAGCCTTGATCATCCTCCAGGGATGTAGGAGAGGAATCAAATCCTTTCTCTGCAAGCTCTGAAGCCAGCACTCCCATCATGGCAGCATGACCCGCATGGTAGCTCTTTGTCATCGAGCCAAAGTTCACACGAAGGCCTGAGGCACTTGAAGCTGAAATTCCAATTGCATTTGTAATCTTATCAACTGATAAAGCCAAACCCTTTGAAGCAGCAGCAACTGCGGCAATTGTTCCAATTGTCCCTGTAACATGCCATCCAACCATGCTTTGCTCCCAGCTTATTAAACTACCTAATTTGGCTGCCACTTCGACTCCGATCACAAATGATGTCAAAAGGTCTTTTCCGTTTTTCCCTGCACTCTCACAAGCTGCAAGCGAAGAGGGCAGAACCACACATGAAGGATGACCCCTCAGTACTGTCAAGACATCATCAAAATCTGCTACATGTGCCATGATGCCATTTACAAATGCAGCAAGAGGTGGAAATATCTTCTTTCTTTTTCCAAGAACTGATGTCCCTGCCTGCTCTCTCTCAGTCGATTGAGAAATAACAGATAAGGCAATCTTTGAGGCCTCAAACTTAGACCCATATAAGGAAACTCCAATGGTATCAATGATACAATCTTTTGCCTTACTTATTACACTACCTGGAAGATCCTCATACCTTGTTCTAAAAATATATTCGGCTATCTCCTGGCTCAAAGTCATTTTCTAAACCCTTCTGACCTGTAAATTCATCCCTCTATTTTTTATGAGGGAATACCATAAGATTCATCAATCCATTAATCTCTTCAATCTTTTCCAAGTTCCATATCGTGTCAAATATTTTTTCAATCTGACTTTTACTTATATATTTGATCGCCATTTCCATGAATTTATCCTCTAATTCACTATCACTTAGAGGATCATCCCCCATGCCATGAGGGTTATCTATACGTTTGTGAAATCTTCGACCATCTTTTGTTCTTATCTCTGAAATCCCTGCTAAACCATTCTCCGGAAGCTCTGGATCAGCCTCTATGGTTATCTTCTCTATCAGATCGAGGACAACAGGATCGGTAAATTTTTCGGGGTGAATTGATTCGGGCCCGAAACTTCTTTCCTTTACGGCAATTGCATTTGCATAAAATGCACTGTGATCTGCACTCTCAGCATTTCGTGGATACTTCTTGGCAAGGGAGGTTGTGTGACGGGCCTCTCTAAAACCTGTTCGTATATGTATGGATAAAATATCTTCAGGTTTTAAATCGTTTTCTTTAACTATAGCAATGGTTGCAAGAACATGGCCGTGTGTGGTCAGATTAGCACAGATATATTTAAATCTCGTATCCAGAATACGCCAGCCCGAAAAGTCCAAAAGGCGTTGAATATCAAACTGGCCTCCTAATACGACCTCTCTCAATCCACTCTGACCTTCAACAATACGCAGAGGACCCGTAAATCCAAGTTTTGCAAGCATACAGGATATAATCGCATCGTAAGCGACCCAGCCAAAGCGAAGGTTCTTACTCATCACATTCTCTTCTCTGTCAGCATCCAGGATCCCCAGAGGAAGGCTTTTGCATGCACATATTCCAATGGCATTTGCGATCTGTTCTTCATTAAGACCCATTATCCTGCCAATGGCTGGAGGCATATTGAATCCACCTCTGATATCAATTGTCCAGCCCTTTTTATCAAGAACATGAACCCCACCTGAGGCCTCCGAAAATCTCGCTCCCAGCTCGTAAGAAATGACCAGGGAAGTTATTAAATCCCGGCCACTTGCCTTTTCGCGTTCACAAACTGCAACAATAGCAGGTATGGAGTCGCTATTATGACCTCCACCTCCTATGTCATTATAATCAAGGAAACGAACGAGGAAACTGTTTACAAGCGTGGCATTAGGAGCACTTGTCTTAAACCCAGAACCAATTACTGTAGCCTCTTCAAACCCACCCAATTGCCTTACCACTTCCTCGCAGATTGGCCTTCCGGGGGCATCATATGCTCCTATTGCGCAACCCAGGGCATCAAGTAAACAGCGTTTTGCTTGATGGATAACATCAGGGGGCAGGGATTCATAGGAAAGCGAAAGTGCATACCTTGCAAGTTGATATGATGCACTCGATTGATAGAGTAAATTTATATATCTCCAGGCCAATTCTCTTCGGAAACCCATCATTATTCCTCTTCTGGAATCTATTCAACTCCCAATTTTGGTCTCATAAGCTTGAACTTCGGTAAAGCGGCAAGTAAGAAGATAATACCAACAGCAATTAAACTAAAGAGGGAAATTGGCTTCGTAAAAAAGATGCCAAAGCTTCCACCAGATAGGATCAGGGATTGACGGAGATTCAGTTCAAGAATTGGACTCAGGATAAATGCAATAATCATTGGAGCAGGTTCGTATTCGAATTTCTTCATCAGATATCCTATAATGCCGAATATGAGCATGACAAAAAGATCTCCCAATTTATTCTCTGACAGAGATCCGATAAGACAGAAAATTAATATAAGTGGGAAAAGCAAACTATAAGGGATCTCCAGCACCTTAACCCACATCCTAATTAAGGGAAGATTCAGGATGAGAAGTATGATATTCCCAATATACATACTTATAATCACACCCCAGAAGACATTGGGCGCCTTAACCATTAATAATGGACCAGGAGTGATTCCGTGAATCAATAATGCGGCAAAGACCATTGCAAACGCAGGAGATATTGGAATCCCGAGTGTTAAAAGGGGTACAAAACCTGATTGAGCGGCTGCATTGTTTGCCGATTCAGGACCTGCCACTCCTTCTATAGCACCCTTCCCAAACTTTTCCGGGTTCTTTGAAATCTTCTTCTCAATGGTATAAGAGGCGAAGGTGGAAATAAGTGTTCCCCCACCGGGCAGAAGACCAAGGAGAAAGCCAATTCCTGACCCCCTCAATATTGAGAAAATCGAATCACGGAAGTCTCTTCGTGAAGGCCATATATTTTTAACCTCTTTAAACACTTCAAGCTTTTTAGTTCTCTCTATGTTTAATAATACTTCAGAGATACCAAATAGGCCCATAACAACCGGAATCACCGGAATTCCATCATAAAGATATTCTATACCGAATGTGATTCTTGTACTGCCTGAGACATAATCCCATCCCACACAGCCAAGGGCAACCCCAAGACACCCCATCATCAGGGCCTTCAAAACTGATCCAAATGATATATATATAACTATGGTTAAACCTAACACCATCAATGAGAAAAACTCTGGAGGTCCAAACTTTAAAGCCACAGTTGCTATCAAGGGGGTGATTATAGATAGTCCAATAACTGCAAGTGTCCCTGCGATGAAAGAACCGATAGCCACTATACCTAATGCAGGGCCTGCCCTTCCCTGCTTTGCCATCTGATAACCATCGAATGTTGTAACAATACTTGCAGCCTCACCAGGAATATTCACCAATATAGAAGTTGTTGATCCCCCATACATAGCTCCATAATATAAGCCTGCAAGCATAATAATTGAGCTTTCAGCAGGCATTCCAAAGGTGATTGGCAGTAATAGGGCAATTGCTGCTGCTGGTCCAAATCCTGGCAATACACCAACAAAGGTTCCATAGAAACAACCCAAAAAACAGTAAAGGAGGTTTATGGGTTTAGAGGCTATTGAAAGACCTAACAATAAATGTTCCCACATCTATTTCTCCTTGCCTTTTATTAAAGAATAAAATTACTGGGCTTCATATCCCAAAAATCCCTTTTTCAACAACAAATTTTAACCAGTAAATAAATATGAAGTAACATACGACTGTGGTTGCAATTGCAAAAAAGATTGCCGAAATCCACCTTCTTGGTTCAATGGTCTTTAATAGAATTAACATGAAAACAAAAACAGTTAAATTGAACCCGAGAATGTTTAATAAAAAAGGAAAAGCAAAAAGGGCCCCCAGGGTTAAAATAAGATTTTTCCAGTTAATTTCACGGGTTAAGAAAATAGGCTCCCTCTCAACAGTACCTCTCTTCAGAGCAGAAATCATAAGATTTAATAATGAAAATATCCCGAGCAGAAGAGCTGCGAGAAAAGGAACCAAACCTGATTCAGGATTTCTAAAACTCCCGAGCGAGGCATTAATAGATGCAATCAGGATTACCAAAGCAACAATTAATAAGAAAATACTGCTTATCAATTCCTTTCTGGGGTTTATCATAATATGACCCTCAATTTGGGATCACAAATTGATTTAGAAAGTATTCCTCCTCCCTTTGATAACACCTCTCTCCGGGGGCAGTAAGAAAGGGAGGAGGTGAGTAATTTACTTAATCTCTTTTAGACCCAATTTATCAAGGATCGAATCCCATCCCTTATATTCGGATTCGATTAAGGCCTTTAAATCTTCTCTACCCCTGTAATCAGGCTCGAGATATATATTCTTTAAAAATGACTTATAGGCACTATGCTGGATTGCTTTAGCGAAGCCAGCCTCAAGTGTTTTTAAAACTTGCTCCGGAACTCCCTTGGGAGCAATGATAATATGTGTTCTTGAATCAGGGATCTCATAACCAAGTTCCTTCATTGTTGGAACATCAGGGAATTTTTCAAATCTCTTTGGCGAGTAGGCAAGTAGCAATCTAAACTGCCCGCTCTCGAGGAATGGGAGGTGAGAACCTGAACCAAAGTGAGCCTTCACATGGCCTCCAAGAAGCGCTGTAGCAGCAGGTAGCCCCCCAGGATAAGGAACATGTTTCCACTTAATATTCTCTCTTCTTGCAATCATCTCAAATGCAGGATAGTGAGGACTCCCCTTACCTGTATCGCTCACACTAAGCTCCCCTGGATTTGCCTTTGCCCAATCAATCATCTCTTTATAAGTTTTCCATGGGGCATCCTGACGAACACAAAGCCCGTAATTTGTTGCAAATGTGCTTACAATCGGATCAAAACTCTTAAGAGGGTCATATTTTATCTTTATAAAAAATGGTGTTAAAGTTGTGGTCAAGATTGGTGTGAGCATTAACGTATAACCATCAGGCCTTGATGAGGCAAGCTCTGCTGCAGCAATTGTTGCAGTAGCACCTGGCTTATTTACTACAACCACAGGCTGACCGAGATCCTCACTCAATAAACTTCCAAGCATCCGCGCATTGAGATCAACCGTTCCCCCTGGAGCAAACCCTACGAGAATCTTGATTGGCTTTTCAGGAAACTTCTCCGCCGCCATAAGTTGCCCACAGAGAAATACAATTGAGAAAATCCCTACAAATACCAGAACACTGCATCTCTTAATTGAAATAGAATATCCTCTCATTTTTAAAACCTCCTTTCTTTTAAATTTTAGTTTTAAAACTTATCTCTCATGGTTTAGCATTTTTTCAAAGGGTTTACCATTTATTATATCCTAAATTGAGCGATTTTTTATTAAAAGCCTTTCCTCTAAAGGCGGACCCGCTTTGGGCGGATATTTATCAGTCATTGCATGGCAATCCGACGAAGTCGTTGCGAGAAGCGAAGCGACGTGGCAATCTCAGAGAGTTCCCTCGCTTCGCTCGGAATGACAGTTTGGTTTAAATTGCCTAAGCTTCGCCTCGCAATGACAATCCTGAATCGCTCAATTTAGATATATAAAATTCTATAAATTTAAAATGAATTGTCAACGGAAAAAAGATTTAAAAAATTTTTATTAAGAACCAAAGGCCTCAAGGCCCATCCTGAATGCCTTTAGGTTTAAAGAAAGCCTCTCTTTCTCAAAATTCTCTCTTAGCTGTCTCTCAAACATATCCATTGTCAGTGGTAATAGATTTAAACCGACAATGGCTCCAACCATTACCATATTTGCCAGCAGGGGAGCACCCAAATCCAGTGCAATCTTTGAAGCATCTATATACCATGCCTTTTCGGAGAGCTCATTTATGCTCTTCTTTATAGTTTTTAGGGAAGGATATTCAACCTCTCCTGTAGCAACACAAAGTGGATAAAATGGTCTGATATTTGTAACTACAAATGTCTCTGGACTACCATATAGTCCGAGAATCCTGAGTGTCTCAACAGGCTCAAGACCCAAAATCACATCTGCATGACCCTCTGGAGTAATAGGGCCATACTCTTCTTGCCTGGAAATTCTAACATGGCTTGCCACTGAACCTCCCCTCTGTGAGGCTCCATATGTCTCGCCCACTGTTACCTGCATGCCACCATCAACCAATGCCTGCCCGATTAACCTCGAAATTAGAACATTCCCCTGTCCGCCAACACCTGTTATGATAAGGTTTAAAGGATCTTTTCCAGAAACACTCATCTGTTTTCCTCCCTGACTATTGCTGAGTGAGGGCAAATTTCCACACAAACACCACAACCACTGCAAATGGCTTCATCTATCTTAGCCTTCTTCGAATCCCTGTCCCATATTATACCCGGACATTTAAATACCCGAACACAGAATCTATCACAACCACATGTCTCACCAACACACCTATCACTTAGCACATAAACCTTGTAAAGGGGTTTTTCGCGTCTTGCCCTTATAAGGGCACATTCCCTTTGACAGAGTAAGACCTTTGGTCCATTCTCATCCTGAAGCATTTTAAGCAATTTTCGAGTAAGCGCCTTTATATCGTATGAATCAACTAACTCAACCCCTATCCCTAAACCCTCACAAAACCTCCTGATATCTATTGCCCGAACCTCATCACCAGCAGCATTCTTATTAATCCCTGGGTGTGGTTGAAAACCTGTCATTGCTGTTCCTGCATTATCAAACAATATCAGGATGAAATTTGATCGGGTGTGAATCGCATCAATCAGCGCAGGAATTGCAGCATGGAAAAATGTGGAATCCCCACATGTGGCAAGTACGGGTTGCTTAAACCCAAATTGCCCAAGTTTTCCCAGACCGAGTGCCACACCTGTGCCCGATCCCATACTGTGCATTGTCTTAAGCTGATAATAGCCTGTCGGTCCCACACCACTACCATAACAGCCAATATCACCTGTCACAACACCTTCACGGCCATCCAATTTTAAAGCATCCTTTATTGCCCAGAATATGGGTCTATGGGGGCAACCTGCGCAGAATTGAACAGCCCTTGGAGGAACATATCTTTTAATAACATCAAGGGCTTTTTGTCGATATTCTGAATCCCTTGAACTATATTTTAATCCAAGTAAACTGGATATTGCGTTTATAACAATATCCGGATTAATCTCACCAAAGTTGGGAATATGACCTGAAGCCTTACCATAGAAATTCGAATGTCGATCTAATCTAAATTCATATGCCAATTCTTTCAGATTTCCTTCAAGAAATGGATCAACCTCTTCCACTACAAGCACCCTCTCGCTTTTCGAGATATACTTTTTTATCAATTCATCGGGTAATGGCCATGTTGTAGCGAGTTTAAGTATCCCCACCGAATCTTCCAAAGATAGAATCTTTATTGCCTCAAGTGAATATAGCCATCCACTTCCACATGTAACAATCAATAGCTCGGGCTTCTCGGGTCCTTTATAGAAATTGAAAGGGGATTTCTCGTATATCTTTCTTATTTTGATAAGATTCTGATGCAGTGCCTGATGGAATCGTGGTGGTCCTTCAATAATACTTGTGTATGGCTTTCGAGTGATATCAAAATGTGGGTTGTTACTCCTCCTATTTATTTGACCGAGGAGCACATTTCCTCTTGCATGGGAGATCCTTGTCACACTTCTAATAATACAGACATTGGATATCTCCTCTGAAAGTTCAAAGGCCCACTTAGTAATATCCTTTGCCTCCTGAGGAGTAGCAGGCTCAAGAAGGGGTAAGTCAAGGGTTTTTGCAACATGGCGTGAGTCCTGCTCATTTGTGCTGGATATACCACCAGGATCATCACATACAATTAATAAAAGCCCTCCCTTTGTCCCAGGAAGGTTCAGATTGGCTAAGAAGTCAAGGGCTACATTAAGACCCTGCTGCTTCATCGCTGATATTGCACGCATTCCGGAAAACGAAGAGGCAGCGGCAACCTCCAGTGCTACCTTCTCATTTACTGACCATTCAACATATAGGTTTAATTTTTTGGAAACCTCAGCAAGCGTGCCAATGATCTCTGAGGATGGATTGCCAGGATAAGCAGTAGCAACGGCTACACCTCCCTCCAATGCCCCTCGAGCTATTGCCTCATTACCCATAAGTAGTTGGATTCTCTTCGGCTCATCTATTGCTATATCAAACATCTTGAAATCTCTGCCCTCCTATTCCTCTAAAAGTGGCTTTATCATCTCAAAATCAGTCTTCAGATATAAGAGATTATCCGAAGTCCCTGTCTTTTGTATAATATTCCTCAGTGCCCTCTTCTTCTTATTTAGACTCGCTGCCTTCAATCTACTCAAGTTCTCCTCAGGTATTTCCCTGATCTCAATAACGCCCTTATTTATTGCCGTATCAACCAATCCCATACCTCTATCTGTACGGATAATTAATGTATTCCAATCCAATACCTCCCGCCTTCCACTCCCTACTGAGATATCAGCAAACTCAGAAGTCAAATCCATACACATCTGGCAGGCAGGTTTAACAAACGGCAATACTTTATCAAGTGGAATATCTGTTCTCCCTTTTTCTGTATATGCAACAAAAACATCTGCAGGATGAGGAGGGACATCATATTTAATTATGCAATCAGGAACCTCTCTATGGAGAAATCTTTCAAAATCAGGGTATGAAAGGGCCCATGTGCAGAAAAGCCCTATAACCAGTTTGAGTTTATCCATATTTCTACTTATTTCAGGTGAAGCCAGACGCATCTTCGCAAGGGCCAGAACCTGACATGGTGTCCCAACAGCACCCAAATTTCGATTGCTATTATCTTGAGTTGCATAATTGAATGTGCTTACGGTGGGAGAGGCTATATAACTTGAACGAAGGCATCTCAATACCTCCTGCCTGCTGGAAGCCAATACTCCCTGCGGTAAAGACTTATCCTCAAAACGTGTCAATAGCGCTGAATCAATGAATCCCTCCTCAAGAGCAAAGAGCGTGAGTGCGGTAACGACTCCAGAATCCTGTGCTTTTGCTCTAATAGAGGGATCTTTGGAACGGGCCATAATTATATTTTTAACATTCCCGATATCATCCCATTTATATGAAGTACCAAAGATTCCTTGACTCAACTCTTCTAAATCAATTGAAATTCTGGGACAGAATGTTTTGCAACGACCCTTTGATAAAGTGCAGATATCTCTCAACACAATCCTACCATTATATACTATCAGGTAAGGACACATCCCAACACAGGCTCCACATAGTGTGCAAAGCCCTTCCTTAATAACCTTATTCTCTAACTCCTCACATGCCCTTATTTCAACCATAATACAATTACCTTTCTATGCTTTCGTATATCTTAAATTGAGCTATTCTTGATCGTACTGCCCCTCTGCGGTAGGTAAGAAAGCAATCTTGACCAAATTGTCATTCCGAGCGAAGCGAGGAATCTATGAAGATTGCCACGCACCCTTTTTGCGATTGCCTGCCTCAATCCTTTGCTAATTCTTTAAGCAGAGGGAGAATTCCACCTTTTGTAAGAACCTCAAGCATCTGTTCTGGAAGTTGCTGAGCATAAATTTTCTTTCCATTTGTTAAATTGGTAATCCTGGCACTTTTTAGATCAAGCTCCAGTTCATCTCCTTCATTGAATATTGAAGATACACCCTGACATGCTAAAGTGGGTAAACCTATAGCTATTGAGTTTCTGAAAAATATACGGGCAAAGGATTCTGCTATAATTGCTCCGATTCCAAGGCTTTTTAGTGCCGCAGGTGCACTCTCCCTGCTTGATCCACAGCCAAAGTTCCTGCCAGCGACAATAATATCCCCGGGCTTTACCTCCTGAGGAAATTTTGGATTGACAACCTCTAATACATGCCTTAAAAGCTCTCTCTCCAGAGCACTCATATATTTCCCTGGTGTGATCGCATCTGTATCTATATTATCTCCAAATTTCCAAACCCTTCCTCTCATCAAAATCCTCCCTAATATTTTCGTGGATCAACTATCTTCCCTTCAATTGCTGAAGCTACAACAGTTGCCGGAGAGGCTAAATAAACCTCAGCCTCGGGACTGCCCATCCTTCCTTTAAAATTTCTATTAATGGAAGCAACACATCGCTCTCCAGAGGCCAGAAGTCCCATATGGGCCCCAAAACATGGGCCACAGCTCGGATTACAGATAATTGCCCCTGAATCAATGAAGGTTGAAATTATTCCCTCTGAAATTGCTTCTTTATAAACTTCCGCAGAGGCAGGGATAACAAGCAATCGGGTATTCGTGTTAACCCTTTTCCCTTTTAGAATCTCTGCTGCCACTCTAAGATCCTCCAGCCTGCCATTTGTGCATGAGCCTAAAATTGCCTGATCGATCTTTATCTCACCAACCTCTGAAATAGATCTTACATTACCAACACTAAACGGAAAGGCAATCTGTGGCTCCAAACTGGAGACATCTATTTCATAAATCCTCTCATAAACTGCGTCTTTATCAGGTTTTAAGATTTGAAAGGGCTTATCAGTTCTATTTGATAGATACTGGATTACCTTCTCATCAGGCTCAAAGAAACCGAATTTTGCCCCTATTTCCACTGCCATGTTACTTATGGTCATCCGACTCTCAAGACTCATCTCCTTAACCACAGGACCATCAAATTCAACTGATTTATATTGAGCAACCTCAGTTGAGTATTTCCCTGCAATGTAGAGGATTATATCCTTTGACATAACACGATGGTTAAGCCTTCCTGAAATATAGAATTTGATCGTTTCAGGAACCATAAACCATAGCTTTCCCGTAGCGAGAACATAAGCCATCTCGGAGACACCTATCCCAGTTCCTGCCGCACCAAAAGCCCCATATGTAGTGGTATGGGAATCAGTTGCCACAATCAACTCTCCTGGCAAAATCCAGCCCTTTTCAGGCAATACCTGATGGGCTATTCCAGCTCGTTGATCATAGAAATTCTTTATTCCGAGTGACCTCACTGCTTCTCTAACCTTTTTACTGCTCTCTGCGCTCTCTACTGTGGGTGATGGATTATAATGGTCAATTAGAGAAACCACCCGCTCCGGATCCCATATCCTTTTTATTCCGGCCTCAGACAGAATACGATACACTAAATACAGCTGGTCAGTATTCATGGCCAGATCGATATTTGCCGTCACATACTGACCTGGTTTTACCTCATCCCTTTTTGAGGCCCTCGCAAGAATCTTCTCTGCTAAGGTTTTTCCCATTGTCTACCTCTCAAAATTATCTCTATTTTATTTTTTTCAATACAGCCTCTGCAAATTCTGTTGTTGTAGCACTTCCACCTTGATCAAATGTTAAAGTCTTACCCTCCTTGTATACCATCGCTACAGCCTTCTCAAGAGCATCGGCCTCGTTTTGCATGCCAAGATGCTCAAGCATAAGTTTAGCCGATAGGATTGTAGCGGTGGGATTTGCAACATTCTTTCCAGCATATTTCGGAGCAGAGCCAGCTACTGACTCAAAGTAAGGGACCTTGCCTCCAACACAACCGCTCGGGACTATCCCCAGACCGCCCACCAATTCTGATACCTCATCAGAAAGAATATCTCCAAACATGTTTTCAAGGACAATCACATCAAAATCCTTTGGATACCGAAGAAGCCTTCTTGCCATATCGTCAACATAATATTGATCATAAGTGAGTTCAGGATGTTTCTCAACCTCTTCCCGTACTATCCCCTCAAAAAGATGATCCGACTCAGGGAAGGCATTATATTTATGAACACAGGTCACCTTGCCTGGATGCCCCTGCTTCTTTCTCTTGAGTGCAAACTCACATGCAAACTTAGCAAGTCTCTGGGTCCCTCTCTTTGTGACAATTCGGACTGCAAATTTTCCTTCTCCATAATCCGCAAATGATTTGCCAAGCATGTCACGATATTCCGGAATCCTTTCAGCCAGCAGCGAAAGATCACCTTCTCTACCAGGAATAAGACCTTCGCTGTTCTCTCTTAGAAGGACAAAATCAATACCCGTAGGGTCTTTAATACAGCTTGTTGTTCCCTGGTAATACTTTGCAGGTCTTATGTTTACGAAGTTATCTCCGATCCAGCGGAGATGCAATATGATAATTGAACTTGCCTGGCCAGAAGCCCCGAATAGTACAGCATCTGCTTCATTACAGAGTTTCCTGGTCTCCTCAGGAAAAGCAGTCCCATACTTCTCAACCACTGCTTCACCATTTGGTGGCTTCAGGATCTCCAGATCAAAACCAGCCTTCTCAAGCACATAACATGTAGCATCAACGACTTCAGGCCCTATTCCATCTCCACCTAAAGCAACTATCCTTTTCTTTGCCATATTGTTTCCCTCCTAAAATCTTTTGGTCTATAATTCATTTCTGGCTCGATCTTGCATGTGATGTAAGCTCAGGAACAATCTTGAAGATATCTCCTACCACTCCAAAATCTGATATATTGAATATCGGCGCCTTAGGATCCTTGTTAATTGCAATAATCATCTTTGAGTCCTCCATCCCTGCTACATGTTGACTGGAGCCAGATATACCACAGGCAATATATACCTTTGGAGATACGGTCTTGCCTGATATCCCAACATGGTATTCCTTCGGTAACCATCCGAGATCAGCTACAGGCCGTGAGCATGCAATACAACCCCCCAGTGCATCTGCCAGTTCTTTAATTATGGGAATGTTAGCCTGATCCGTAATACCTCTGCCAACAGCAACAATAATTTCAGCCTTGGTAATATCAACCTCTCCCTCCGAAGGTTCAACAATCTCCAGGACTTTACTTCTAAGAGATGCCTCTTCGATCTCAAAATTTAAGCGGGATAATTCGGAGGTCTTTTGGGTAGCCATCTTCTTTGGCAATCCTCCCCTCTGAAAACTCACCACATAAGGTCGCCCTGTTTTTACCTCAATCTTTACCTGATAAGCTCCAGCAAACATTGGCCTCACCGCCCTTAGTAATTCGCCATCAATTTCAAGCTCCACACAATTACTTATCAGATAGGCGTTGTATCTTTCAGATATAGCTGGTCCAAGTTCCATCCCCCAATATGTGTAACCAAGTATGATGAATCTGGGATTTAAATCCTTTAATATATCACAGATAAGATTGCAGTATATCTCAGGATTATAATATTTTAAAATGGGTTGATCGGCAAAAAGAACCCTATCCGCCCCTGCATTATTTACAGAGTCAATTAGGTTCTCAAGGCCATAGCCAATCAAAAGGAGATGAACCTTAGCATTTATCTTATCTGCCAGCTCCCTTCCCTTTGCTATCAAACCAGATGTAGTACCATCGAGTTCACCTTTTCTTATTTCAGGAATTATGAGAATATTTGCTTCTGACATATTATAACCCCTGCCTTATCTTGCCTAAGATTTTTATTGCAATCTCTTTAGGTTGCCCTTCTATAAATTCCACCTTATGTTTCTCCTTTGGTAAGAAGATATCAACAATCTTCATCTCACCCTCTTTTCCGGGATTATCAAACTGGACTGTCTCCACAGGTTTTGATCTTGCCTTAAGGATCTTCTGCGTTGATGTATAGGTCCGTGGCACAGCCCCAGACTGGATACAGAGAAGCGCTGGAAGCGAAACCTCCATAATCTGCCCCAGTCCTCCACCAAGTTCTTTAATAATTTTAATCTTCCTTTGATCCTCTCCTGTCAATATATTCGTTACTGCGTAAGCAAATGGGATACCAAGCTTCACTGCAAGGGATACCCCAACCTGAGAGGCCATGTAATCACGCGATTCAACCCCTGTAAGGATTAGATCATATTCCATCTTCTTAAGTACTTCTGTTAGAATTTTGCTCGTAATATGGGGATCAATAGTCTCTGCATCTACTCTTATAGCCCTATCAGCACCTTTAGCAATTCCCTGATATAAAATATTCTGCGAACTTAATGTCCCGATGGTGATCAACGAAATTTCACTTCCGTACTGTTTCTTAAGGACCACTGCTTGCTCTAAGGCATATTCATCGGATTCATTAATGAATAAACCCGAAGATTCATACTTCACCTTATTTTCTCCCTTTACGAGTGAAACCTTATCAACATATTCAGGCACAGCCTTGAGACATACTACTATCTTTCGCATCATCATCCTCCTGTTGCAGCATAAGATCCGGCAATTCGTCCTAAAACCCCCCCATTCGTTAACCCACCTGCACCAGGATAATTATAATAGAAGATTCCACCAACCATCTCCCCGCAGGCATAAAGACCGGGTATAATTCCTCCAGAGGCATCAAGAACCTGTCCTTTGAGATTTATTTTTAATCCACCAAATGTAAATGTTATACCACATGTGACAGGATATGCCAAAAAAGGAGGAGTATCTATCTTTTGAGCCCAATTTGATTTCACAGGCTCTGTGAGGCTTTTCTTTCCATCCAGAATAATAGGGTTAAATGGGACATCCTCCTGAACTCCTTCGTTGAATTTCTCTACTGTCTCAACAAGGGAATTCGCTGGAAGTCCGAGCTCCTCTTCTAATTCTTTTATTGAATTTGATTCAACCCTTGAAGCCTGAGGAATAGTATAGAATCCCTCAAGTAGATGGGTAACCTTTGAGTCAAATATCTGATAGGCTATTGCATCAGGTTGAGAGAGTGCCCACATACCAGCCTTTGCATATGTATAGACGGAAAAGTCTTCCCCTTCATCCACAAATCTCTTCCCCTGGTTATTCACTAAAATACAAAATGGATGATGCACACGACGTGTGCTTTCTGCATCTTTTCTAATTGCAGGCTGTGGTGCTTCGGCATCAACAAATGTATTGTGACACGCAGAATAGTGACCTTCTGGAGCAGCCCCTAATTTTAAAGCCTCATTTAACATATGCCCTGTATTAAAACGTGTTCCCCTTACCTTAACGATGTCCCAGTCCTTTCCGAGATATCTAACTCTCATCTCTAAATTCGCCTCAAATCCACCACATCCGAGAACGACTGCCTTAGCTTTCAATTCCTTGTATTCACCCCTTTTTCGAAAACCTACTCCATAGACCTTCCCCGCTTTATCAACAAGAAGATTCGTTGCCTTGCTCTCATATAAAACTTCGATTCCCCGCTGGCGAAGGATATCGAAAAGTGAATCAGAAAGACCTGCTCCTGCACCTTTTGTCTGAAACACCATCCCGTTGGGAGCAAAAAATATCTTATCATCCCTTTTCTGTGTAAAGGTCATATTCAATTCCCACTGAACTCCCTGCTCCTTCATCCATAAAACCGTGGGAAGCGATTCTTTTACAATCAACTCCAGTAAATCTGGATTGGACCTCCCTTTACACAATCGCATAACAGTATTGTAATAATCATCATGTGTATAGGGTGGAATAACACATGAATCGATCTCAGCCTGAGTGATATCCGGAATAAGCTTTGGTAGCACTTCCTTTACATCACTTCCATAAGAGACCCTGAAGCCCCCGCTTGTAAAATAGGTATTGCCACCCCTCAGCTCCTCAGGAGCCCACTCAAGAACTATCACCTTAGCACCTTCATTATGGGCTGCAATCGCAGCACTGAGTGCTGCATTTCCAGCACCCACCACAACCACATCATACATCCTTGTTGAAGCTCTGGCCATCTTTCAACCTCCTCTTATAGTCTTTTATAAAAACAGATAAATCTAAAATATAAATCTAAATTTGTAAATATAACACATAAATTGAGCAATATTTTTTTATGAGGGAGCGCCCAATTTAGATAAATATATCTTTTCTGCCTTAGTCAAAGTTATTAAACCCAGTGTTTATCCTTGAGGGGAAATCTGCAGGAGGATGAAGAAACAGGACAATCATTGCAATTCGCAATGCGGACCTGTGGTAATCTTGCACCTTTTGATTCTTCTATAAAATGAATCGCCCTATCAACCTGTTCTTTGCTACCTTTTATAACCAGGGTAATTGCTCCCTCAGCACCTCCAAGACCTCCTGCTGAAATGGGGATAGCTGTAGCACCACTCAATATCTCAATGGCCTTTATCTCAGTTATGACCAAACCATCTGAGGGAAGCAATCCACAAGGCATCCCCATGGAATAATCATACTCAAACCTCTTTGCCTCCTTTGAAGCCTCCTTTATAGATAAAGGAATAAGCTTTTCAAGCCCTGCAGGATGTATGAGGTGAAAACCCTTTCTCCGTTGCCATCCCATAACAACAGCAGCAGTTCCACCTTCCGAAAGATTTCCCCATAGCACTCCAGCACTGCCTTCTGGATCTATCGCATTAACCCCTTTTATATAGACATCATCTGGTCCCATCTCCCTTAATAGATTGCCTAAGGGTTCTGGCCCTGAATACTTCCCCTTCCTCAATATCCATGAATGGGGAAAACTTTCAGGATCTGGTTTTTTTGAGCCTCGATCATCCTCCTCAACATTTGCATAACCCAGATGAGATCCAACCATTGTCCCCATCTCGACACAGGTCCCCTTTGGCACAATGACTCCAGAAGCCCACACATTTGTTGGTGGTCTTCGTCCTGTTGCCTCTTCAAATATGAAATATGTGCTACTGCTTGGATGTAAAACTATAATCCCTTTTTCAAAGGCCTTCTCGAAAATCTCCATCCTCGTTATTGCCTTGGCAATAAGCTTTTTTGATTCAGCTGGAATTAAGCTTACTTGAGCCCTCATCTTTTTTCCCCATTACTATCAGAGAACTTTATAAAACACTCAATCTCATACTTCAAGAGTATGTTTCATTATTTTTTATTACCCAAATGCACCTTCAATAAGGTAGTGATCGAATTCATCCTCTGACATACCTAAGAATTCCCTGCAGATATATTCATTATGTTCTCCCAGACATGGAGAAGGCCTCCGAAGCCTTGCAGGTGTCTCTGAGAGGATTGATGGCTGTCCGAGATGGGAAAACCTCCCAAGCTCGGGATGCTCTAAAACCCAGAAACTCTGCCTCTCTCTAAGTTGAGGGTCATTATAAAGATCTTCAGCATTTTGTACAACCCCTGCTGAAATACCAGCGTCCTGAAGAATTCTCATTACTTCGTAGGCATCATGTTCCTTTGTCCAATCCTCCACTAATCGATTAAGTTCCTCTTCATTATTCTTTCTCCCAATCAGTGTCGAAAACTTTGGATCCTTTGTCCAAGAAGGGTTCCCAATCGCATTACAAAATGCCCTCCACTCCTCATCGCTAAAAACACCTATTACACACCAGCGGTCCTCCCCCCTGCATCTATATGCTCCATGAGGCGCAGCATAATCACATGTATTACCTTTTGCCTTCTCTTCCTTTCCATTGACAAGATAATTGAGGAGATGCGGTCCAATTAACTGGAGACCAACCTCAAGCTGTGAAAGATCGAGAAGCTGTCCCTTACCAGTCTTACGGCGGTAATCCAGAGCACCGATAAGCGAAGCCACCGCAAAATGTGGGGTGAGATAATCGGTATAGGCAACCATCAAAGATATTGGCTCCTGATTCGGCCATCCAACAAGATTAACAAAACCTGCCAATCCATTTATGTGATTTCCAAGCCCGGGATGGCCTGCCGAAGGACCTGTGAGCCCCTGATTGGAACTTCTCATCATTATAATATCTGGTTTTATCTTTCTTAATTCTACATAACTAAAACCCCATCTCTCCAGGAATCCAGGCCTATGACTGTCTGCAACGATATCGGCCCAGGAAACCAACTTTCGAGCAATCTCCAACCCACATGGATTGTTCAGATCGAGGGATATGCTATATTTATTTCCAGCAAAATATGCAAAATAGCCTGCCCTATTAACGCCTGCCTCCCCATCTTTATAAGGTGTGGAGACCCTCAATAGATCAGGACGATCATTCGACTCTACACACACAACTGTGGCACCGTAGTCCGAAAGATACTTCATTGTCAGGGGACCTGCTATGACCCAGCCGAAATCGACAACCTTTATGCCATCAAAAACATTCTTATCTATCTTATCTGCCATTGCTCATATGACCCCTGCCTGTTTAAGCATAATAATCTCTTCTCTTTTGAATCCGAGCTCTCCCTCATATATCTCGAGATTATGTTCACCTATAAGAGGTGCTCTAAATTTCAAATTGCAGGGAGTCTCTGACATTTTGATAAATGCACCCGGGTAGGTTATATCGGTTTTTAGTTCAGGGTGATAGATATTCACCCAGAAATACCTTGCTTTTAGTTGGAGATTTTCTGTAATATCTCTTGCAGTTGATACAGGACACAGCATAATCCCCCTTTTTAAGGCTCCTTCATATAGCTCCATCTTTGTATGAGCTTTAAAAAACCTTCCTATTGGCTCTTCTATCCGGTTCTGTATATCCTGGGTCTGCTTTGCCATGTCAAATATGCTCCAGTCAAAATTCAGAAGAAATTCCGGAGCCATCCCTTCTT
This sequence comes from Deltaproteobacteria bacterium, assembly GCA_037440525.1. Taxonomy (GTDB): domain Bacteria; phylum Desulfobacterota; class BSN033; order BSN033; family UBA1163; genus JBBITW01. Next base: position 2,643 of record JBBITW010000033.1, on the reverse strand, counting down.
CATCCATCCATTTAACAATCAATCGATTTGTCTTTGCCCCGAATGCCCCTCCAAGAATGAAGAACAATACATAGCCGTCTTTGCATGGCCAGAGGAGTCGCTGTTTGGTCCCTGTCCAACGTCCAGATAGATAGGAACCTGCCCTTCTAAGGATTATCTTATTTAACTCCCAGAGGGGAATCGCATTTGCAACCTCCCATAAAACAGTCTGTTGAGCAGAGACATCAACGTACTGCCCCTCTCCTGTTGATTCTCGATAATAGTGAGCAATCATTGTTGCCGAGGCGGCATGGGCTGAGGCAAGTAAAAATGCCTGTGGAAAACTTATCCTGAGTGGTGCCTCATCAGCATTTCCTGTAATATACATCAGGCCTCCCATTGCCATAGAAACTATATCAGAGGCCTTGAAATGGCTGTATGGCCCTCTCTGGCCAAAGGCTGATATGGAAGTCATAATTAAACGGGGATTTATTTCATGAAGGGACGAATAGCCAAGCCCCAGAGAATCCATAAAACCTAAAGAAAAAGATTCAATCAAAAAATCAGCCCTTTTTACCAATTCCCTAAATATCTGCTTACCATCTTCTGATTCAATATTTAGTGTAATTCCTCTCTTGCCAAGATTGTAAAAAAACCAAAAAAGGCTCTTTTCAGGATGTGGATCGTTTTTATAGAATGGACCAATATTTCTTGCCTTATCTCCACCAGGTCTCTCTATCTTTATTACATCGGCTCCAAGATCAGCAAGTATCCTTCCGCAGAGAAGACCCTTCTCATCAGTCAAATCCAGTACCCGGAATGATTCAAGGATGCTTTTCCTTTCCATCCTAACAATCTCTTAAAGATCAATCATCTCCTGATCTTTCCTGCTACAAGCCTAACCTTTCTGGGCGATGCAATCCATATCCAGATGCCTGATATAAAAAGGGCTATCATTGCGATAAAAAAGGCAAATCTATATGTCCCTGTAATATCAAAAATATAACCTGCAAGCCAGGGGCCTATCGAAAGTCCTATTCCTAAACTCGTTATGATAAAGCCTGTTATTGAGCCAAGGTGTTTTCCATAAAATATGTCAGCCAATATGGTGTAACTTGTGGCAGCTATAAGTCCCATACCAAACCCAAAAAGAATTGAGTAAATATATAGATAATGAAGTCCAGAGGGTGTCTTTACCATTAAAAGCATTATTATTGAAATGATAGATGAACCTATGCCAATATAGCAGGCCTCCTCTCTACCCAATCTATCTGAGATGAAACTTGAGGCATGACCTGCAACATTTGCTATACCAAAAATTCCAAAGGCAGAGGCGGCCACGATCTCGCTGAATCCAGTATCAACAGCAAAACGAACCTGATGTGTTACTATTGTCATTAATGATAAACCACCGAGAAAGTCAAAAAAGAAGAGTGCCCAGAATCGATAAGTCCTTATTGCCTTTTTTAAGGTCCATTCTACCTTCACCCATTCCCTGTCGACAATTAATTCATCCATTATAATTTCCTTATTTTCATCTCTATTATCCAAATCTCCTAAATTCCTTTCACCATCCGAAAGAACCCCTTTCTCTTCCGGTCTAAATCTCTGGAAAATTGCATTGATAGGAACCACTATAATAATCACCATCAATCCTGTCAGGATATAGGAAACTCTCCATCCAAAATTGGATATGAACCACTGCACAAGAATCCCGAGGGGAAAACTGAAGCCAACACCTGAAAATGCCAGTCCCACTGCAAGGCCTCTTCTTTTAATAAACCAGTTTGCAAGTATTGGATTGTGAGGAGTGGTCCCGAGAAGGGAAATCCCTGCCCCAACTACGAGACCAAAATATATAAAGAATTCCCAAACGGTATCAGCACTGCTACAGGCAATAAGCCCGAGACCTATCAAAAGACCACCCAGCGGGAAGACCTTTCTTGGACCAAATCGATCCATCAGAATCCCTGCAATTGGTGCGAAAAATGCGTAGACTAAAAGATTTACAGAAAGGATTGCAGAGGTGCTTCCCCTTGGCCAGGAAAACTCATTAAGTATTGCCACATAAAATACTGAGAAGCAGTAGCGTGCACCATATGTTAAGGCTAATGTTACAAATGAAATCGCTACAATGACCCAACCATAAAATAATAACGGTATCTTATTCTCTCTTTGCCTTTCCATCGATAAAAGGCTCTTTGAAAAAATCGCTCAATTTATTAAGAAAGCTCTGAAAAAGTCCTAAATTGACTGGGGAGGTAGGGTTCCAAACCCTTCGAATGCCTCTCCACCCCACCTCCCCAGTCTATAATACTCGTTTTTAATACTTTTTCAGAGGTCTCTTAAAAATCGATTCTCCAATCTTCTCATTTTCTTCGAATTGTAGCTGATAATGCGATTACGATTAAGAATGAGAGCAAGGTTATTATTATAAGAAAATAATTCGTATTTTTCACCTGAAAATCAATCTTCCCGAGAAAATAAAGCAGCAGTAATGGTAATATCCAGATAAGCCAGCCAATCACAATATTCAATCCCTTCTTCATATAACCTTTCACCATCAGTAAGGATCGTTTATAAAAATGTTTTATCAACTAAAAACTACAAGGTCTCTGAAAAACTTATAATGAAACCAAATATGGCTTGCCCTACGCCTTAGAT
>JBBITW010000032.1:0-25863 GCA_037440525.1 Deltaproteobacteria bacterium | reverse complement strand
GAATGACTGGCTATGTGGATTTTGGTTATGTCGCATTTATGGGTTTGGGTACATACGGAATGGCATTGAGCATCATAAATTTATACCAGTTTCAGTCCCTTGGAATCGGAATTATAATCATCGGCCTTGTCCTTTCGCTGATCATGGCAAGCCTCCTTTCTATAATGGTAGGGGCAGTAGCCCTAAGGCTCAGGGGTGCGTATTTTGCCATTGCCACTATTGGGGTAAATGAGGGATTTAGGTTTCTCATTGAGGGAACAAAAATATGGGGTGGTTCTGAAGGAATCATATTTTCTGGTCAGCTCACTCAAGCTTTTGGCAGAGATGCAGCAAGTCTGCTTTCAACTTTATGGGCTGATATCTTCATATTTTTCATTGCCTGTTTCTCTGCTTTCATTACAATTTATTACATGAGAGGAAAGATCGGCTATGCACTTACTGCCCTTCGCGAAGATGAAGATGCAGCCAAGGTAATGGGAATTAATGTCACCAAATACAAAATCATTGCCTTCGTCACCAGCTCTTCCCTCGCTGGTTTGGTAGGTGCTTCGGCCTGGGCTCTTAAACTTACTTATGTCTTTCCACCTCAAGCATTTGAGATACATTATACTGTAGAGTGTATCATTATTGTTTTACTTGGAGGTGCAGGGACTCTGCTCGGTCCTGTGGTTGGAGGGCTCATCTATGGGTTGTCAAAATACTGGCTTACAGTCATCGTACCGGGATTTCAACTTCTCATTTTTGCTCCCATTATTATTGTTATCATTGTCGCATTTCCCGAGGGAGTCATTGGGGTCATCAAAAGAAGATTTAGAGGGACAGCCTTAATGAAATTTATCGTATAGGTGGATCCGATGGTGCTCTTAAGACTTGAAAATGTAACAAAACGATTTGGTGGTCTTACTGCTGTGAAAGATATGAGTTTTAAAATTCAGCCAGGCGAATCTATAGCGATTGTTGGCCCAAACGGTAGTGGAAAGACTACCCTTTATAATATTATTAGTGGAGTATATTTCCCTGATGAAGGAAAGGTCCTTTTTGAAGATAAGGATATTACGCGTCTGCCCACTTTTCGAAGGGCACATCTGGGAATTGGCCGAACATTTCAAATCCCGCGACCATTCAGCTCTGCAACGGTAAAGGAGAACGTAGCCGTAGGGGCTATGTTTGGGACCATTGGTGATAAGATTGGTGTTGACGAATCTTTGGAATTAGCCGAGCGTTATATTAAACTTGTGGGGCTTTCATCTCACATTGATAAGGAAGCAGGTTCGCTAACTCCTACTGAGAAAAAGTTGATGGAGATTGCACGGGCCTTAGCTATGAAGCCCAAACTCCTTCTTATGGATGAGGCATTGGCTGGAATGCATCCAAAGGACATTGATCATATGGTTGGATTTCTCAAAGAGGTAAAGAAAGAAGAGAACATTGCTATTGTCTCAATGGTTGAACATATCATGCGGGCAGTAGCTGGATTTGCGGAAAGGGTTATCGTAATGCACCAAGGATCAAAATTGATTGATGCGGTAACAGATCAGGCTTTAGCCGATCCGAGGGTTGTAGAGATATATTTAGGACATACATCGGAGGAAATTCATGCTTAAGGTAGCCGACCTCGAATCTGGATATGGACCAATGCAGGTTCTGTGGGGCCCAAGCCTGGAGATTAAAAAAGGCTCCATTACATCTTTACTTGGACCTAATGGGGTTGGTAAAACGACGCTTCTTAGGACGATATTTGGCTCAATTGAACCATGGGGAGGCAAGATCACTTTTGAAGGAGAAGATATTACTTATTTACCAACCCATAAAAAGGTTGATCTTGGCATTGTTCTTGTTCCTGAAGGAAGGCACCTGTTTGTCAACATGAGTGTTCATGAAAATCTCATGATGGGGGCTTATCTAAAAAGGGCAATTAAACATATGGAAGAATCATTGAAATTGATTTACTCTCTATTTCCAATCTTGAAGGAGAGAACCATACAGAGGGCCGGTTCATTAAGCGGTGGTGAACAACAGATGCTGACCATTGCTCGAGCACTTATGACTAGGCCAAGGTTGATTATGCTTGACGAACCAAGTCAGGGCTTGGCCCCAAAGCTTGTGGCTGAAGTTCTCGTAACTATAGAAAGAATGAGGACAGAAATAGGTTTGAGCATTCTCCTTGTTGAGCAGAATGTGGAGGCCTCACTTAACGTTTCGGATTACGTTTATATTATCCATGAAGGTAACATCAAAGCAGAGGGAAACTCAGAAAAAATAAAGGGCTCAAGGGAGATAAGAGAAGCCTACCTTGGGATATAAAGGATAATAATAAGTATTTTGCTTGAGACCAATATGATTTTACAAGATACATTGAATAAGGCCAAGAAGCTCTTTCCCAAGAAGGAGGCTGTGGTTTGTGATGAAAGACGGTTCACCTACCATGAATTTTATGATCGTGTCGTTCGCCTATCAAATTCTTTAAGAGATTTTGGAATAGGAAAGGATGATAAGGTTTCAATACTTCATCCAAATTGCCACTATTTCTTAGAATCCTATTACGGAATAACATTTCTCGGTGCAGTATCCGTTCCTATCAACTACAGGCTTTCACCAGGGGAGATCACCTTTATCATTAATGATTCAGAATCCAGGGTTTTAATCTCAGATCCACAATTTGCTGATCTTGTTGATTCCATCAGGGATAATATTTCAGAGATAAAGAAGATAATATGGACAGGAGAGAATAAAATATCAAAGGATGAGAGGGATATACAGTATGAGGATTTGATAAAAGAAGGAGGCTCAAAAAATATTTATGATGAAATAATATCTGAAGATGATCCAGCCCAGATATACTATACGAGTGGCACAACAGGAAGGCCAAAAGGGGTTGTGCTTTCACATAAGAATGTGATGGTTCATGCACTTGGAACAATTGCAGAGCTTCAGCTTACAGACAGAGATATCTGGATCCATGTGGCTCCCCTTTTTCACCTTGCTGATGCATGGGCAACATGGGCAATAACCTGGGTTGGAGGAAAGCACGTGCTTGTAAGAGAATTTAATCCGCAAAGGGTGCTTGAATGTATAGAAAAGGAGAAGGTAACAATTACAAATCTCATACCAACCATGCTCAACTTAATGGTCAATCATCCTGATGTGGGGAAATATGATTACAGTAGCCTTAGGGTTCTTTTAAGTGGGGGCGCACCGATCGCTCCTGAGGTGGTTAGAAAGATTGTTGAGACTTTTAAATGTGATTACATCCAGACCTATGGAATGACAGAGACAAGTCCATACCTAACACTCTCTATCCTGAAAGATCATTTAAAGAGTTTGCCTGAGGAAGAACAGCTGAGATTCAAGTCAAAGACAGGTCGTGAATTTATTGCTGTTGAGCTGAAGGTTGTAAAAGAAAAAGGGGAAGAGGTCAGGAGGGATGAGAGAGAGGTTGGTGAGATTATCGTGAAAGGGGATATTGTAACAAAGGGTTACTGGAAACTTCCTGAAGAGACGGAAAAATCGATTAAGCATGGTTGGCTCTATACAGGTGATATGGCAGTTATGGATGAGGAAGGGTATGTAACAATAGTTGATCGGAAAAAGGATATGATAATAACAGGTGGAGAGAATGTCTATTCAACAGAGGTAGAGAATGTCCTGTATTCACATCCTGCTATATTAGAATGTGCTGTGATAGGAGTGCCTGATGAGAAGTGGGGAGAGGCTGTAAAGGGTATAGTGGTTTTAAAGCCAGGAGAAAATACTTCTCAGGAGGAGATAATAAGATTCTGCAAGGATCGTATAGCCCATTATAAAGCTCCAAAGTCAATAGATTTTATGGATTCCCTTCCAAAGACTGGTTCTGGAAAGATTCATAAAAAGGAGTTGAGGGCCAGATACTGGGAAGGCTATGAAAAGAAAATCCACTAAAGGGACTTAAGCGTTTTATTTAATTATTTTCGTCGATTTATTTCGCTTTTTGTTTGATCTTATTATTTGGCTTTTAAGAAATCTTCAAGTGTCAAACACTTTTTCTTATAAGTCCCCTTAATAAACCTGGTGCAAGCTCTTTATGATCTGAAAAATCTTTACCGCATCTCTTCCAGAGAGGTTAGACAGTATTCCCATTAGATTGTAACCTCTCCAAGAAAAACTTCTTTCTCCTCATATTCACCCAATCTTCCATATTTCTTTTCTACCTCTAACCAGCCCTTAATTGCATCTTTGATATTAGAGAGAGCTTCGTCAATCGTTTTCCCTTGACTCATACAGCCTACAAGTTCAGGGACATCGACCACATATCCTTTATATTCTGGATCATAGGTTATTACTACTTTAAATTTCATATTCCCTCCTAAAAGTCTCTTTCGTATTGTCAAACTTTAATTTATATTCCTACATTTTAACTTTAAAATCAATATTAAATCTTCGGGGTCACATCTTGAATTTTGAATTTTTAGATGATGAGGATAGGGAAAATTTTCTTGAGATCCTTGCCCAAATCAATAAGAGGTTTAAATGGCTTTGCCATGCCTACTGTCTTATTAATAATCATTATCATCTTTTGATAGAAACCCCTGAAGCTAATCTCTCAAAAGGAATGAAGCTCCTCAATGGTGCATATACTCAGAGGTTTAACAAAAATATAAGAGACCTCTGAAAAAGTCCTGAGATGACTGGGGAGGTAGGGTTCCAAACCCTTCGAATGCGGACAACAAGAAGTTAAATTGCTTACAATCGTTTAAGAGAAAAACAAGCTTTTTCAGGGTATTAATCAATGTTGCCATATTATTATCGGTATCCGCTCGAAGGTTTTTTCACCCCACCTCCCCAGTCTATAAATCCTTTTCCGAATACTTTTTCAGAGATCTCTATAAAAAAAGGGTTGGACATCTTTTTAAGGGTAGATACAAGGCCATTCTCAAAGGCAAGGAGAGCCATTTACTTGAAGTTGCAAGATATTTATTTAACATTTTGATTTTAAAGATAATTTTAAATTGAAGTGAAAAAATTCGATTTTTGTGTTATCGTTAACATTAAATTATGAAGAGAGTGACGATTAAGGATATTGCCCGTTTGGCAAAGGTTTCTCATACAACAGTTTCAAGGGCACTCAATAATAAAACCCGTATAAGGAAGGAAACAAAGGAGAGGATTCTCTCCATAGCCAACCAGTTGAGATATAGACCCAATTTTATAGCAAAAAGCATGATTATTAAAAAGACAAAGACATTAGGTCTTATCATTACTAATATAGCAAATCCCTTTTATAATGAACTTGCTCAGGGGATTGAGGCCACAGCAAGAGGATTTGGTTATAATATCATATTCTGTTGCACCCATTCAGACCTTTCCACTGAAAAGCACCATATAGAAATCCTCCGTAGTAAAGGAGTAGATGGGATAATCTTCTCCTCAGCCCATATTGATGATCCAAATATCATAGCCTTAGCTGAAGAGGATTTCCCGATCGTGTTGGTAAACAGGAGGACTTACCATCCTGTTGTTAAGGAGAGGGTCGATTATGTAGGTGTTGATAATTTCCTTGGAGGTTTTTTGGCTGTTGAGCACCTAATAAGAATCGGCCATAAGAGGATAGGGGTTGTAGGAGGATCAACCGAATCCTCAGTTGGTCATGAACGTCTTGAGGGCGGGAAAAGGGCATTTGAGGTTTATGGAATTGAAAAGATAGACGATTATTTCTTGGAGGGAAACTTTTTAAAGGAATCAGGTTATCAGGGGGGGAAAAGATTTCTCCAGATGACGAAGCCTCCCACAGCAATCTTTGCGACAAATGACTATATGGCCTTAGGCATTTATCAGGCCCTTCTCGAAGAGGGGATTAAAGTACCAGAAGATTTTGCACTGGTTGGATTTAATGATATAGAATTTGCAAGTATCAAAGGTGTTGAATTGACAACGATCGGGCAGAAGAAATTTGAGATGGGTGCCATGGCTGTAAGGATTTTGGTAGAAAGGATTGAAAAACCCGAGAGGGAAGAAAAAGTGAGGGAGATTTTATTAAAACCAGAATTGATAATTCGTAAGACCTGTGGTTTTTACCTGAGAGGTTATAGGATTGAAAAGGTGATGCCCCCTCTTCACCTCTCCGCTGGGGTAGGGAATTGGGAAGTTAAAAGATTAAAAGAGAATCCTCAGATTCTTAATTTAAGAATTTAAATCGATAAAATTTTAAGGGGGGATTTATGAGGAGGAATAAGATTTCGATCATAGGTTCGGGGTTTGTGGGTGCAACTGCAGCGCACTGGGCTGTTCAGAAGGAGCTTGGTGATGTTGTTCTTGTTGATATCATTGAGGGGCTTCCACAGGGCAAGGGGCTTGACCTTTTTCAAGCAGGTCCCATAGAAGGATTTGATTCAAAGGTCATTGGTGTAAACGATTATGAAGAGACGAAGAACTCAGATGTAGTCATCATAACATCAGGGGTTGCGCGTAAACCCGGTATGTCGAGGGAAGATTTATTGGAGATTAACAGAAAGATTATAGAGTCGGTTGTTGGCCAGGTTGTAGAGAAGTCTCCAGAGGCAATCATCATTATGGTGACAAACCCCTTGGACACAATGACCTATCTGGCATTTAAGAAGAGTGGTTTACCGAGAGAGAGGATAATGGGAATGGCAGGTATTCTTGATACAGCACGATTCAGGGCCTTTATTGCTATGGAACTGGGGGTATCTGTTGAAGATATTCAAGCGTTATTACTTGGAGGACATGGTGATGAGATGGTTCCACTTCCAAGATATACAACGATAAGTGGCATTCCACTCAATTTTTTCCTCACCAGGGAAAAGATTGATCAGCTTGTTGAGAGGACTCGAAAAGGAGGAGGGGAGATTGTTAATCTCCTAAAGACGGGAAGTGCATTCTACGCCCCTTCAGCAGGTGCTATCCAGATGGCAGAGGCTATAATTAAGGATAAGAAGAGGATCCTGCCTTGCTGTGTATATCTCGATGGGGAATATGGGCTGAGGGATATATGTTTTGGTGTCCCTGTAAAGCTCGGTAAAAGTGGGGTGGAGTCAATCATTGAAGTCGAATTGACAGAGGGAGAAAAGATGTTGGTTTATAAATCGGCTGAAAGTGTAAAGAAGAGTATCAAGGAGTTAAAATTATGAATACTCTTTTAGGAACTGCGATTCATTAGTGGTGGGTCACGAGGTGAGCATGAGAGAGCTAAATGTCAGTTTGATAACCGAAAAGGTTAGAGAGCTCTGTATAAAAGCCAATACAGATCTTGGAGATGATGTAATACAAGCCCTGAAGTGTGCTATTGAGAATGAGGAATCGCCTATAGGCATAGAGATTTTGAAGGAGCTCATAGAGAATGCAAGGATTGCGAGGGAAGAGAATCGTCCTATCTGTCAGGATACAGGTTTTGCAGTTGTATTTATTGAATTGGGTCAGGATGTCCATATTGTTGGAGGGGATTTGAATGATGCTATATTTGAAGGTGTTCGCCAGGGATATCGGGATGGATACCTTAGAAAATCTATATGCCATCCGATAACAAGGCTAAATACTGGAGATAATACCCCTGCTATCATCCACACTGAGATTGTTCCTGGAGATAGGGTAAAGATTATTGTTGCTCCAAAGGGTGGTGGTAGTGAGAATATGAGCAGGGTTATGATGCTTACCCCATCGGATGGTATTGAAGGGATAAAGAGATATATCGTTCAGAGGGTTAGAGAATCAGGTTCAAACCCCTGTCCCCCTACAATTGTAGGAGTTGGTATCGGAGGGACATTCGAACAGGCAGCTCTTCTTGCGAAGAAGAGTCTTCTCAGACCTCTTGGAAGTCCTAATAATGATGAAGGGCTGAATAAATTGGAGTTGGAGATGCTGGAGGAGATAAACAGAACAGGCATTGGTCCACAGGGATTGGGGGGGAGGATAACATCTCTGGCAGTTCATATCCTTATGATGCCATGCCATATCGCAAGTCTACCTCTGGCAGTAAATATACAGTGTCATGCGCATAGGCACAAAGAGACCATTATTTAAGTAAAGTGTCCGTTTAACGTCTCATGTGTCCGGAAGGAGAAATATATGGGACATATTAATGGGAGCATTAAATAAATAGCATCTGCCGATCTAAACCCCTCACCCTTACCCTCTCCCCACACATTTGGGGCGATGGGAGGTGTGAAGTAATCTTCTCCCCACGCATTGGGGAGAGGGGAGGTATGAAGTAACCTTTTTACTACTCATTGGGGCTGTGTCGCAACGAGGTGTATGCCATGTTTGTCATTCCGAGCCTCCTTTTTCTGTCATTCCGAGCGAAGCGAGGAATCTATAGAATTCAAACCCTTATAAAACATAGATTCTTCGGCTAAAGCCTCAGAATGACATTACGACACAGCCTCATTGGGGTGAGGAGACAATAAGAGACGGTAAGATATCGGGCACTGAAACGAGGAATTTATGAGCGAACCTATTCGATTAAAGGCCCCTCTTAGTGATGAGGATGTGGAGCAGTTAAGAATCGGAGACCGAGTTCTTATAGATGGAATTCTCTATACAGGAAGGGATGCTGCCCATAAGAGACTCTATGATTTATTGATTAAGGGTAAAAGCCTTCCATTTGATATAAGGGGTCAGATCATCTATTATGTTGGGCCATCACCACCAGGGCCAGGACAGGTCTTTGGGTCCGCGGGTCCAACAACAAGTTACAGGATGGATGCCTACAGTCCTATTTTGATAGAAAATGGTTTAAAAGGGATGATAGGTAAGGGAATACGATCCGAAGCAGTAAAAGAGGCAATGAAGAGATACAGGGCAGTCTATTTTGCTGCTACAGGGGGTGCAGGTGCACTACTGGCCAAAAGGATCAAGAAGGCTGAGGTCATTGCTTACGAGGAGCTTGGACCAGAGGCAATCTACAGACTGGAAGTTGAGGATTTACCTGTTATTGTAATTAACGACATTAAAGGGAATGATCTTTATATTGAGGGAGAAAAGAGATATAAAAAGGCATGAGGAGAGCTGTGAAAAGGTCCTGAAATGATTGCGAAGGTAGGGTTCAGTCTATAAGACTCATTTAAATATTTTTTCCAGAGGTCTCATAAAATTCCCTTTTTATTCGAGGAGATATATGAAAATAGAACTCTCGAGAGAAAAGATCCATAATGAGTTTACAAAGAAGGTGGAACTCATAAGCGGCCAGAACCTCTTTTCGTGTTATCAATGTGGAAATTGTACTGCAGGATGTCCTCTTGCTTTTGCCATGGATGTGGGTCCACATGAGGTGATTCGATATACACTCTTTGGACTTGAAGAGGAGGCACTTGGTGTGAATACCATCTGGCTCTGTGCATCATGTCTTCAGTGTAGTTCAAGGTGTCCAAAAGGGATAGATATCGCCAGGGTGATGGATGCCCTCAGGATGATAGTATTGAGGAAGAAAGAGAGGAAGGATCATATACGAATCGAGGAATTTCCTGAAGGATTTCTGGAAAGGGTTCCTCAGATTGCATTTATAAGCGGATTCAGAAAATTTTTATCTTAATAGCGGAGGGTATCCTCTTTTTTAAACCATGCATTTGTAAAATGTGAATCAGGAGTTCTTATGGAATATCTATACTTTCCAGGATGTACACTTTATACAAAGGCAAAAAATTTTGACCAGACAGCACGCAATTGTTCAACTCTCCTTGGGTTTGAATTACGAGAGCTTTCCAACTGGACCTGCTGTGGGGCAACATTTCCTCTTGCAACAGATAATCTGATGGCCCTTCTTCCCCCTGCGAGGATATTAGCAAGGGCAAGACAGGAAGGAATGGTTCTAACAACCCTATGCTCTATCTGTTTCAATGTGATTAAGAGGACAAATAGATTGATACAGAAAGATGGGGAAAAGAGGGAGAAGATAAATAATTTTATTGAGATGGATTATAAGGGAGACCTTGAGGTGCTCCATTACCTTGAGGTTCTTAAGAGGGAGATTGGATTTAGAGAAATTAAAAATAGGATGAGTAAATCCCTCAACGGAATTAAACTGGCCGCATATTATGGATGTATGCTTCTTAGACCCTTTGATGAGATAGGTTTTGATGATAAGGAGAGACCAAAAATCTTTGAAGAATTCTTGGCTCTCCTCGGGGCAGAGCCAATAGATTTTCCATATAAGATTGAATGCTGTGGATCGTTTCAATCTGTAGGCGCTCCAGATATAGCAACGGAGTGTTCCTATAGAATTTTGGCCTCTGCCATTAAAAATGGTGCGGAGGCAATAGTCTCCACCTGCCCCATGTGTACATTTAACCTCGACCATAAGCAATCAGAAATCAAACAGAAACATCTGGATTTTAAATTGATTCCAGTATTTTATTTTACACAGCTCCTTGGAATCACCCTTGGACTCGATCACCAGACACTGGGTTTTGAGCTGAATGCAGTTGATCCTCTAAAAATCCTCAAAGAGAAAGGTCTTATCTGAATGGAGGGAAATGGTTTCATAAAGAGGGCAATGGTGATTGGAGGAGGGATATCAGGGATCTCAGCATCCATCGATATTGGGAATGCAGGTTATGATGTCCTACTCGTTGAGAGGCTTCCCTCTATTGGAGGTAGGATGCTACAGCTTTCCGAGACATTTCCAACCCTCGATTGTGCCCAGTGCACATTAACCCCAAAGACAGTGGAGACAGGTCAGCATCCTCGAATAAAACTTATAACATATTCAGAGGTTGAAAAGGTAGAGGGAAGTGCTGGAGATTTTACTGTAAGGATTAAAAGAAAAGCGGCCTATGTGGATTGGGATAAATGCACAGGTTGTGGCCTTTGTCAGGAGAAGTGCCCTTCTAAGAATCCTTCTGAATTCGAAAGGAATATGGGATTGGGAAAGGCAATCTATACATTATCACCTCAGGCCGTTCCAAACAAGCCTGTTATAGATACTGATAAATGTCGTTATTTCAGAGAGGGAAAATGCAGGGTATGTGAGAAGATATGTCCTGTGGGAGCAATCGATTATGAGCAGAAGGATAGCTTTATAGAAGAAAGGGTAGGGGCTATAATTTTGGCCATCGGGTTTGATTTGATTCCATTAGAAAGCTTTGGAGAGTATGGATATGGTAAAATTCCAGATGTTATAGATGGTCTTTCCTTCGAAAGGCTTAATTCTGCCTCAGGACCAACAACAGGTGAGATTAGAAGGCCTTCTGATGGAAGGATTCCGAAAGAGGTTGTCTTCATCCAGTGCACGGGTTCCCGAGATCCTGAACGTTATATGCCTTATTGTTCACGTGTATGCTGTATGTATACAGCAAAACATGCAAGACTTTATAAACACAAGGTTCATGATGGGCAGGTCTATATCTTTTATATGGATATTCGCTCAACAGGGAAGGGATACGAGGAATTCATTCAGCAGTCTATGGAAGAAGAGGGGATACTTTATCTGAGAGGGAGGGTTTCTCGAATCTTTCAGGATGGGGAGAAGATTATTGTATGGGGGGTTGATACCTTGACAGGAAGAAAGATAGAGGTTTCGTCGGATATGGTGGTCCTCGCAACTGCCATAATTCCACAGAGGGATGCAAAGGAATTAGCCCAAAGATTGGGGATAAAAACGGATGATAATGGATTTCTGAAGGAGGCTGAGAGAAAGTTTCGACCTGTAGAGACAGATGTTGAAGGGGTCTTTATAGCAGGCTGTGCTCAGGGCCCAAAAGATATTGCCGATGCAGTGGCTCAGGGGAGTGCAGCGGCAAGTAAGGTCCAGGCACTCTTTGCAAGACACTAATAACGTGATTCGTGGCTCGTGAATCATGATTCGTAAGTTGATTTTTTTATGAATTGCGTTCCACCAATCACGGATAACGAATAATGGATCACGATGAAAAGGCTTGGTGTTTTTATCTGTCATTGTGGTGTTAATATTTCAGCAACTGTGGATGTTAAACTTGTTGCCGAAAAGGTTGGAAATATAGAGGATGTTGTCCATAGCATTGACTATATCTACATGTGTTCTGACCCGGGTCAACAGCTCATAAGGGATGCAATTCGAGAAAAGGGACTGGATGGAGTGGTTGTTGCCTGTTGCTCTCCGAGCATGCATGAAAACACATTTCGGAAGGCAGTAAAGTCCCAGGGAATGAATCCCTATATGTGTGAGATTGCAAATATCAGGGAACAGTGCAGTTGGGTTCACCAGAAGGAGAAAGAGAAGGCAACGGGGAAGGCTATCGATATCATATTATCAACCCTCGAAAAACTGAGAGGAAATGAGGGACTTGAGGCAATCTCTGTGCCTATCAATAGAAGTGTACTCGTTATAGGAGGAGGAATTGCAGGTATTACTTCGTCACTCGATCTTGCAGAAGGAGGTTTTGATGTTCTGCTCCTTGAGAGAGAGCCTGCCTTAGGAGGACATGTAGCCCAACTATATAGAACTTTTCCTGATATGAATCTGGCACATGAGGGACTTTTATCAAAGGCCCGAGAGGTTGAGAGGCATCCAAAGGTTCAGCTTTACTGTTATTCAGAACTGGAGGATATAAAGGGTTATGTAGGAAATTTTGATCTTCTGATCCGGAAAAAGGCAACTCATGTGGATCGGAAGGTTTGCAGTGGATGTGGACTCTGCATAAAAACCTGTCCTGTTGAATATCTATCTAAGTTCGATAGGGGCTTAGGGAAACGAAAAGCCATCGATACCTTGTACCCAAATAGTGTTCCAAACAGGCCCTGGATAAATCGTGAACAGTGTCTCTATTTTAAGGATGGGAGTTGTAAGCGATGTGAGGAGGTATGTCCTGAAGGGGCAATCCGATTTGACCAAATTGATGAAACCATTGAAGCTAAGGCTGGTGCTGTTGTTGTTGCGACAGGTTATGAACTCTATCCCAAGGAGGCACTGGGCGAGTATGGATATGGAGAGATTCCTGATGTGATAGATGCCCTTTCCCTTGAACGTATGCTTTCACCTGATGGTCCAACAAAAGGGAATATAATTCGTCCCTCCGATGGAAGGGTTCCAAAGGAGATGGTCTTTATACAGTGTGTTGCTTCAAGGGACCCGGATCGTTACATGCCTTATTGTTCCAGAATATGCTGTATGTATACAGCCAAACAGGCATTGATGTATAAGGAAAAGGTTCCTGATGGTCAGCCATATATCTTTTATATGGATATTCGTTCAGACTGCAAGGATTATGAGGAATTCATACAGAAGGCAATAGAAGAAAATGGGCTTCTTTATCTCAGGGGAAGGGTTTCAAGGATTTTTGAGGATGATGGGAAGGTAAGGGTATTGGGGGTTGATACCCTTTCGGGGAAGATGGTGGAGATAGGTGCAGATATGGTTGTTCTGGCAACTGCCATTGTTCCGAGCGATGGAATAAGAAGTCTATCCGCAAAATTGCGAGCAACCATTGACAAACATGGATTCTTAACAGAAGCCCATATAAAACTCTATCCTGTGGAGAGTTCAACAAGAGGGATCTACCTTGCTGGTTGCGGTCAGGGGCCGAAGGATATATCAGATACCGTCTCACAGGCCTCAGCCACAGCAGGCAAGATTCAGGCCCTTCTTTCAACAGATAAACTTTTACAGGACCCCCTGGTTGCCTTTGTGGACGAAAATATTTGCAGTGGATGTGGTATCTGTGTCGAGATATGTCCCTATGAGGCAAGAGAGATTGATCATAGAAAGGGCATCTCAATCGTTCACAGTGCGCTCTGCCAGGGATGCGGTGCGTGTATTGCCTCTTGCCCCAACTTTGCCTGTGAGTTAAGAAACAGTTCATCTACCCAGATTCTCAGGATGGTAGATAAGTTTATATAAAAAAACATGATACGTGCCTCGTGTCGTAAAAAAAATTTGATGAAAATAAAGAACCACTCAAGAAGAAAATGGAGGGAATAGAATTGGAATCCATTATTAGAGCTTTGGAAAAGTCATTGCAAGACTGGGGAGGTAGGGTTCCAAACCTTCGAAGGCTTTTCCACCCCACCTCCCCAGTCAATAAGAATCATTTTAAATACTTTTTAAGTGACCTAATTATAGAGATGGAGGATAAAAAATCCTCTTTTTTAGAAGAAGTGGGGAGTAGAAGCAGGGAAGATCTCAACCTCTGTTATCAGTGTCTAAAGTGCACTGTGGGTTGTCCAACTGCTCCCTATATGGATATCAGACCCAATCAGATCGTGAGGATGATTCAGATGGGAATGAAGAAGGAGGTTTTGGAAAGCAGTGCCATCTGGTTATGTGTATCATGTGAGACATGCGGAACAAGATGTCCAAATAAGATTGACATCGCTGCCCTTATGGATGCCCTGAGGGAGATGGCGATTGAAGAAGGGATTCGAGCAAAGGAGAAGAATATACATCTCCTTCATGAGGCTTTTGTTCAGAGCGTTAGAAGGGGAGGCAGGGTTCATGAGGCAACAATGCTGATAGATTACAAACTTAGAAGCAGAGATCTTTTTACTGACCTATTGCCCGGGATTAAACTATTTCTCAAAGGAAAGATACCCCTCTTTCCTGATTTAATAAAGGGAAGAGCAGAGATAAAAAGGATTTTTGAAAGATGCGAAAAAAATAGATCCTGATCTCAGTCTTTGGTATTAGGGTTTCAAACTTTTGCACTCAATGGAGGTTTATAATGAGATTCTCCTATTTTCCGGGTTGTACTGATCACTCCACCTCTTATGAATATGGACGTTCTATAGAATCCGTCCTCGAGTTTCTGGGTGTGGAACTGGTGGAGATTGAGGATTGGAATTGCTGTGGTGCTGCGGCAGCCCACAGCATCAATCATCTCCTCTCCCTTTGCCTTCCAGCGAGAAACATCTCAAAGGCACAGGATTCTAAGGCAGGAGCACTCGTTGTCCCCTGTGCAGGCTGTTTCAATATGTTAAAGAGAACAGAGTATTTCCTTAAAAATGATGATTTAAAGCGTAAAGAGATTGAGGAGATCGTTGGATTTCAATATCAGGATTCCTTAGAGATTCTGGCCCTGCTGGATGTTGTGGTAAACAGGATAGGTCTTGAAAAGGTGAGGGAGAAGGTGAAGAAGCCTCTCGAAGGATTGCAGCCTGCCTGTTATTATGGATGTGCACTGGTCCGCCACCCGAGGGTAACACAGTTGGATGATCCTGAAAACCCGCAATATATGGATCGACTTATGAAGGCACTTGGTGCCAAGCCTGTTGAGTGGTCAATGAAGATTGATTGCTGTGGTGCAGATCTGG
This sequence comes from Deltaproteobacteria bacterium, assembly GCA_037440525.1. GTDB lineage: Bacteria > Desulfobacterota > BSN033 > BSN033 > UBA1163 > JBBITW01. The sequence continues at coordinate 10,653 of JBBITW010000032.1, read as the reverse complement.
CTCTTACCTATGGCCATATAGTAAAAAAACTTGTCGGAAGGATTGTTTCCATGGCCAAAGAGGCAGGGGCACAGTGTATTGTTACTTCCTGCGGCCTATGCCAGGCAAATCTGGAGATGAGACAGGAGCTTGACCTTCCAATCTTTTACTTTACAGAGTTGATGGGTGTGGCATTTGATATTAAATCAAGAGACAACTGGTGGAAGAAACATATGATATCGCCCAGGGGATTACTGGAATCACTGGGCTTAACATAAACCCTCGCACCCTAAAGGGTGCGGCTACATTATATAAAAAAATGTCGCCCAATTTTGTGTATTAGATAGAAGAGGATGAAGAATGGAGCAGAAAAATAAAAGAGGTGATAAATCAGCAATACTTGTAATAGGTGCTGGAATAGCAGGGATGCAATCAAGTCTTCTGCTTTCGGAGATGGGGCGAAAGGTCTATCTCTTGGAACTCGGGCCTGCAATTGGAGGATATTTCCCCCTGTTGGATAAGACATTCCCAACAAACTCCTGTGGTGTCTGTTTTATGAGTCCAAATCCTCCTGCCCTCTGTCCAATTTATGAGTGTCAACTTAATGAGAATATCGAACTTTTACCATATTCTGAGGTTAAAGGTGTTGAAGGGAGGGGAGGGGATTTTAAAGTCTCTGTCCTGAGAAAACCACGCTTTGTTAATCCAATTCGCTGTACAATGTGTGAGGCATGTATAAAGGTTTGTCCTGTTGAGGTTGAGAGGGAATTCGGGGGTGGCCTGGAGAAGAGAAAGGCAATCTACCTTCCCTTTCCCCAGGCCATTCCTCAGAGCCTCGTTATCGATCCTCGCACATGCATTCGATGCGGAGAATGTGTGAGGGTCTGTTCTCCTCATGCCATTGATCTTGATATGAAAGAGCAAGAGGAGACAATCCATGCTGGAGCCATTATTTTAGGATTTGGGTTTGAACCATTTCGGGCACAGATGAAGGGGGAATATGGCTTTGGTCGTTATTCAAATGTGATGACAAGTATCCAGTTTGAAAGACTTCTCTCCACATCAAGCCCCACAAAGGGCTTACCTATTCGCATTTCTGATGGAAAGAGAATGGAGAGAATAGCCTTTATCCAGTGCGTGGGCTCGAGGGATCCTTCCTGTGGTCAGGATCACTGCTCAACGATATGCTGTATGTATGCAACAAAACAGGCAATGATTGCAAAAGATCGCCTACCTGAACTTAAGATTACCTTCTTTTACATGGATTTCAGACCCATGGGTAAGGATTACGAAAGATATTATGAGAAGGCAAAGGCAGAATATGGTATTGAATACATCCGAAGTGCCATATCAGCGGTTAAAGAGATACCAAAGACAAAGAATCTCCTTGTTACCTATATAAAGGAGGATGGATCCTTCGACGAGAGAGAATTCGATACCATCATCCTTTCTTTGGGATTTACACCACCTGAGAGCATAAAAGATTTAGCAAAGCTACTTGGTATTAAACTGAATCCTCAGGGGTTCTGTCAAACAGAAGAGTTCTCCCCTTCGAGGACTTCAGTTGAAGGGATCTTCGTTGGTGGAGCATTCAGAAGTCCGAAGGATATTCCAGAGACAGTGGTTGAGGGCTCAAGTGCTTCAGCCGAAGCCGCTTCTTTTCTCTCCTCAACTCCAATTAATATAATAAAAAAAGACTATCCCCTTGAAGGAGAATTAGGAGAAGAGATTCCAAAGATTGGAGTCTTTATATGCCACTGCGGTGAGACCTTGAAGGAGATTCTCTCCATCTCAGAACTTATTGAATGGACGAAAGGATTAAGAGAGGTGGCTTATGTTGAGGAGATAGGATTGGCATGTCTTTCTGAAGGTCTAAACCATATTAAGATGAAGATAGGTGAGCATGGACTTAACAGAGTTGTGATAGCAGGTTGTTCCCAGAGGGAGATCAAAAAGGCGATGGAAGAGATGGCTAAAGAGATAGGATTCAATTACCATCTCTTTGAATATGCAAATATCCGTGAACAGTGTGCCTTTGTCCATAAAGAAATTCCAGATCTCGCTACAGAGAAATCAAGAATTCTGATTCAGATGGCCGTAGAGAGGGCAAGAAGGATTCAACCAATCCGGAGAGGGACTCAGGGGATTGAAAAGAGGGCACTGGTTGTTGGTGGAGGGGTATCAGGTATGACTGCCTCCCTCAGACTTTCTGAGCAGGGGCATGAGGTTATACTGGTTGAGAAGGAGATGGAACTGGGAGGAAATCTCAGGGAGTCCTTCTATACCCTGAGAGGATCAAATCCACAGGAGCTTTTAAAGAATTTGATTCAGAGGGTGAATGATTCTCAAAAGATCCATCCATATCTTGGAACAGAGATCATAGGCTTTGAAAGAATAAACGGACATTTCAGAACAAAGATCAGCTCTTCTGGTGGAGAGGAATATATTGACCACGGAGTGCTCATCCTTGCTTCGGGCGGTAAGGAAGTAGAACCAAAAGGATATCTCTTCGGAGAGAACCCGAGAGTGATTACACAGAGGAAATTGGAGAGGATGATTTACCTTAATGATGAAGGGCTTAAAGGGATTGGATCGGTTGTGATGATTCAGTGCGTGGGTTCGAGGGATGAAGAACATCCTTACTGCAGCCGCATATGCTGCGGCCACGCAGTTAAGAATGCGCTCAAGCTAAAGGAATTGAATCCGGAGATGAGAATTTATATTATTTATCGGGATATGAGGACCTATGGCTTCTACGAAACCTATTATTATGAGGCAAGGAAGAAGGGAGTCATTTTTATTAGATATGATTTGGATAACAGGCCTGAAGTAAAATCAAAGGACGAAAGGCTTCGGGTATCTGTCTTTGATCCTGCTCTGGGTTATCGCATAAATCTTCCTTCAGATTTTGTTGTCCTTAGCACAGGTATTGAACCAAATGATAACAGGAGATTGTCAGAGATTTTTGGTGTGGAGCTTAATCAAGATGGTTTTTTTAAGGAGGCTAATCCGAAATCTGCACCACTTGACTTGCTCGGTCGTGGAAAATTCTTCTGTGGACTCTGCCACTCTCCAAATCATATAGAGGACTCGATATTACAGGGCAATGCAGTTGCTGCACGAGCTGGAGCGATTCTCTCAAAAGAGATAATAGAAGATAAAGGATATCTTGCCTATGTGAATAAAAGGATTTGCTGTGGATGCGGGCTCTGTGTAACAGTCTGTCCATATGGGGCAAGAGTGATAAACGAAGAGGAGATGAAGGCAGAGGTTATTGATTCACTCTGCCAGGGCTGTGGTAGCTGTGTGGTTTCCTGTCCAAACGGAGCCTCACAGCAGAAAAATTATGAAAAGGGGCTGAATATGGCTGTTCTCGACGAGGCAATCGATTAATTAATAAGGGGTTGGGGGATTTACACAGAGGTCTCTGAAAAAGTATTTATAAAGAGTCTTATAAAGTGGGGAGGTGGGGTGGAAAAGCCTTCGAGCGGATACCGATAATAATATGGCACCATTGATTAATACCTTGAAAATGCTTGTTTTTCTTTTAAACGATTGTAAGCAATTTAACTTTTTAATGTCCGCATTCGAAGGGTTTGGAACCCTACCTCCCCGGTCATTTGTGGACTTTTTCAGGGCTCTCACACAAAATATGAGACACGAGAAACATTAATAACGGAGGTATAACATGGCTGAATTTGAACCGAGGATTGTTGCTTTTCTCTGTCACTGGTGCACCTATACAGGAGCCGATCTTGCAGGAACAACGAGGCAGCAGTATCCTCCAAATATTCGGATCATACATTTAATGTGTTCCGGAGCAGTGGATTCAATCTATATACTCAAGGCACTTATTGATGGTGCAGATGGGGTTTTGATTGGGGGATGCCATCCCGGAGACTGCCACTACCAGACAGGAAATTTTAAGGCCCGAAGAAGGGTTGCAATACTGAAGGAAATCCTTAATCAATTGGGCTTCACTGAGGATCGTATCTGGCTTAGATGGATAAGTGCCAGTGAAGGGAAGCTTTTTGCTGATACTGTGACAAAGATGGTGGAGGAGCTAAAGAGGATGGGACCGAATCCCATGAAGCAGTTGTGGAATGCCTGAAATTTTAATCCAATAATTAAATTATAATCTGGTTATAAGCGAAAGGAGAGAAAGAAGAGATGGCACTGCAGGCAGTGATTGAAGTTTCTGAAAGAAAGACAGAAGAGGCGATGATCAATCTTATTTTTACCTTACTGGAGAAGGGGATAATTGATGCTTTACTCACTCCTAAAGAACTTCCTTCAAAAGACGGATTTGTTCAGACATTGATCAGAGATTATAGAGCCCGAAATGGTATAAAATTTTTTTCACCGACAATGCCTGTGCAATCAGCAAGGATTGTTTCAAATCTAACCGTTAAGAATTTAGGTAAAAAGGTTGGGGTTATACTTAAACCCTGTGAAATAAGGGCAGTCGTTGAACTGGTAAAATTTCTTCAGGTTAAACTGGATGATATTTATCTTATTGGAATTGATTGTCCGGGGACCTTTGAAGTCTGGGATTATGCAAAGATGGTGAAGGAAGGATTGGGTGATGGAAAACTCGAAAGGGAATTAATGATCGAAATGGAGAGGGGAGAGGTCAATCCACCTGAAGGTTATAAATTCAGAACAGCCTGCGAGATGTGTGAATATAATGTTCCATCCATAGAGACAGCAGACATCATATTCAAATTATATGGCTATAAATCGGATCAAAAGATTGGTGTTGAAATAGGTGAGAGGTTAGAGAAGGAGATAGAAGGTAAGGGTATCCTCTCTTTTTCAGATGAGAATGCCTCAAGGCAGGAGGTTATAAAAAGGGTGACCGAAGAGAGGACAAAGAGGAGGGATGAACTATTCAGGGATTTCAAGGAAATGGTTAAAGACCTTCCTTCTTTCCTAAATCGTTTTTCAACATGCATTAGGTGCCACAATTGCATGGTTTCTTGTCCTATATGTTACTGTAAGGAATGTGTTTTTAGGACAGCTGTCTTTGAGCACGAGGGTGATCAGTATCTGAGATGGGCTGACCGTAAAGGTGGGATTCGTATGCCAACAGATACACTTATCTTCCATTTAATCAGAATGACACATATGGTTACTTCGTGTGTAGGTTGTGGACTCTGCGATAGTGCCTGTCCAAGTCGCTTACCAGTTGCAACGCTTTTCAGAAGCGTGGGCGATAAGGTTCAAAAGATGTTTGGTTATTTACCAGGCAGGGATTTGAAAGAGGTCCCCCCTGTTGCTACATTTAAAGAGGATGAACTGAAGATAGAATCAGGAGCCATTTAATGACTTAATCTCAACAATACGAGATTTTATTAAAGGAGGAGGTTCGTGGAAGCGGAGAATAAAGAGGAGCTCATACCGATATTTATAATGGGGAAACGATATGAAGTTCCATCATCCCTTACAATTCAAAAGGCAATGGAATATGCAGGCTACCAATTGATTCGGGGGTGTGGTTGCAGGGGAGGTATATGTGGGGCCTGTGGAACGGTCTATAGGTTTCCAGGAAGTTATAAGATTGAAGTCGGGTTGGCATGTCAGACAATTGTTCAGCCAAATATGTATCTGGCACAACTGCCCTTCTTCCCTGCAACTAAGAGCACATACGATATTGAGAAGATTAAGCCGACAATTGAGACACTGGTGAAATATTATCCTGAGCTTTTACGTTGCCTACAGTGTAATACATGCACAAAATCATGCCCGATGGAGATTGAAGTCATGGATTACATCGCCGCTGCTATGAGAGGGGATATCACCAGGCTTGCAGAACTCTCTTTCGATTGTGTCATGTGTGGCCTCTGTACGGCAAGATGTCCAGCTGAGATCTGTCAATATAATATTGCTATCCTCGGAAGGAGGCTTTATGGGAAGTATATTGCACCAAAGGCAGAACACCTGGCCTCCATGGTTAAGGATATAGAAAAAGGGAGATATGAACAGATGCTCAGGGATTTGATGGACAAAGATGAAGAGGAGTTAAAAAGACTCTATATTGGGAGGGAGATTGAACCTGATTGGGCAGAAGAGGATTGGATGCCAGAAGATAAAACATATCTTTAACAAGTTTAAGGATAAGGTAATCTCAATTTTACTATTCTTTGCCCTTTGTCAATAATTTGCGAGAAGGTTTATGAAAAAGTCCTGAAGTATTATTTACATAACATCTACATTATTTATTAATGGGAGCATAAAATAAATGACACCTTGATAAGGGTTCGGCAAGCCACAAGGGCTTGCCCTACGGGAGATTAACGAATCTAAGGCGTAGGGCAAGGGCTTGTCCCTTGCCATATTTGGTTTCATTATAAGTTTTTCAGAGACCTCGGGAGGAATTATGCCATATACAAAAGAACTAAAAGAGTTAATAAAAAGGGTAGAGGCCACCCGTTCGGAGAGGGTTGAGAAGAAAAAGAGAGGCGAAGAATTTAAAATGTTCTCCTTGAAGGAGCGGGAGGATATGCTAAAAAGGTTTCATCCTGATTTTATTGATGGGACAAGAAGGGAGATTCGGGTAGGTCCAAACAAAGGTTATGCAATCCCTCATGAATATGTCAACCTGTTAGAGGCCCGAAGTCGAGTAGATCCGGATTTGATAGATCTAAGAAAGATTGCATATGAGACAGATGTCCTTATCATTGGTGGAGGAGGTGCTGGAACAGCAGCCGCCCTGACAGCTCAAGAGAGTGGCGCAAAGGTTTTAATTGCCACAAAATTGAGACACGGAGACGCAAATACAATGATGGCTGAGGGTGGAATCCAGGCCGCCTCTAAGGGGGAAAAGGATTCACCATATTACCATTACCTCGATGTTATGGGAGGAGGCCATTTTAAAAATATTCCTGAGCTGGTTTATACCCTTGTTACTGAAGCGCCGAAGGTTTTATCATGGTTGGAAAGCCTCGGTTGTATGTTTACAAAATTTCCTGATGGTAGACTTAAGTCCCTCCATGGAGGAGGAACCTGCAGAAAGAGGATGCACTATGCGGCTGATATCACCGGTGCTGAGATCATGAGGACACTGAGGGACGAAGCTAAAAACAGGGCTGATGATATAAAGGTAATCGAATTTTCTCCTGCAGTTGAATTGATCCTGAATGAACATGGAGAGTGTGCAGGTGCCCTACTATATAATCTCGAAACAGAGGAATATTTTGTGGTTAAGGCAAAGTCTGTCATCATGGCCACAGGGGGTTCAGGTAGACTCCATATACAGCAATACATGACAACAAATCATTATGGTGCCACAGGGGATGGCCTTGTTATGGGTTACAGGGCAGGTGTAAGGCTATGTTTTCTTCACACAGTCCAGTATCACCCAACAGGGGCAGTATTTCCTGAACAGGCAGAGGGTCTGTTGATTACAGAGAAATTTAGAGGGGCTGGAGCAAATGTCCTCAACATTGATGGAGAGCAGTTTGTCAATGAAAGGGAACCGAGGGATGTCGAATCTGCCGCATTCATACGAGAATGTAAAGAGAGGGGGAAGGGGATTCCTCTGCCAAATGGAAGGTTTGGTGTCTGGCTCGATTCTCCTATGATCGATCTTCTTATGGGAGAGGGAACGGTAAAGAAGGAATTCCCGGGGAAATACCTTCTCTTCAAGCGATTTGGTATAGATATTTCTAAGGAACCTATGCTTGTCTATCCGACACTTCACTATCAGAATGGAGGTCTGGAATATAATAGCCGTTGTGAGACTTCTCTCCCAGGGTTTTTTGCTGCAGGTGAAGTTACAGGTGGGGTTCATGGAGAGAATAGATTAATGGGAAATTCACTCCTCGATGTATGTGTCTTTGGAAGGATTGCAGGCCAAAGTGCTGCAATTTATGCAAAGGAGAAGGCGAGAGAAGGTAGATTGTCATTGGACCATGTTAAGAGGTATCATAGAGAGCTGAAAGAGGCAGGGATTGAAACAGATAGGGTGGCTCCAATGTTGCTTCCGGATTATACAAACCCAAAGGTTAAAGAACGTCAATTGACATCTCATTATATAGGGACAATCAGATGAAATAAATAAAAAACTAAATAAAATCGCTTATTTAAAAAATATATTTATATTTTTCTTGATTTATGTTATTTTAATTTATATAATTTATTAATGGATTTTATATGAATTAATCCTCTTGGAGCAACCTTTTTGATAAATTGATGAGGAAGGGTGGGGAAAATTAAATTTTTTGAATAAATTTTAGAAAAGGTGATTCATATGATCATGGAGTTGAGGGACCGTGTAAAAGAACTCAATAATCGTCTGGAGATACTTAGAGGCCATCTTTGACATCGAGGGAAAGAAGAAGAGGTTGGAGGAGATAGGAAAGATGATGATGGAACCTAAATTTTGGGAAGGGGGTGAGATGACACAGAGGATACTGAAAGAGAGAACCTCCCTGATGGAAAGTCTTTCACCTTGGCAAAAAGAGAAGACGGAGCTTGAGGAGATTGAGATTCTTCTCCAGCTTATAGAAGAGCAGAGGGAAGACGAAGAGATTAGGGAATTGGTGAAGAAGATAGAGAAAACTGAAGAGGCGATTTCGCAGATAGAATTTAAGAGAATGTTAAGTGGTGAGCATGACGAAAGAGATGCCATAATGAGTATAAATGCAGGGGCAGGGGGGACAGAGGCTCAGGACTGGGTTGAGATGCTTCTTAGAATGTATTTGAGATGGGCGGAAAAGAAGGGATATAAAACTGAAATAGTGGATATACTTTCAGGAGAAGAGGCAGGGCTGAAAAATGTTACCTTTACTGTGAGTGGACGATATGCATATGGGTATTTAAAGGCAGAGGTTGGTATCCACCGACTTGTTCGAATATCACCATTTGATGCTGGAGCACGAAGGCATACCTCATTTGCTTCAGTCTTCGTCATCCCTGAGGTGCCAGAGGACATTGTCATTGAGATTGATGAGAAAGACCTTAGAATTGATACATTTCGCTCAAGCGGTGCAGGTGGACAGCATGTCAATAAGACAGATTCTGCGGTCCGTATTACTCACATACCCACGGGAATCGTTGTTCAATGTCAGAACGAGAGATCCCAGCATAAGAATAAGGCCACTGCCCTCAAGATACTGAAGGCACGCCTATATGAAAGGGAATTAAGGGAGAAAGAGGAGAAATTTCAAGAGCTTCACAATTCGAAGAAAGAGATTGCCTGGGGAAGCCAGATACGTTCTTATATCATGCATCCTTATAAGATGGTAAAAGATCACAGGACAAATAAGGTTATCAATCAAGTTGATCGTGTGCTTGATGGGGAGATAGACGATTTTATGAAGGCCTATCTACTAAATGCGGCTTAGATAGATATTAATTGAAAATGGATATTAAAAAATTAGCAATTATAAATAAAGGTAAATTAAAAATCTTAGATTCTGCCCAATATCCCCTGGCGAAAAAAGAATGCTGGGGATTGGTTGGTTTCTTGGAGTTGACTTATTATGGATGAGGGATTAACATTAGATAAGAATAACATCTTAGAAAAGGAGCACGACCCATTAAAGAGTCTCGAAGAGAAGGTTGATTATCTTTTAATTAAATATCAGGAATTATTAGAGGAGCGAGATGGGCTCGTTGTTCAACTTACCATGGAGAAGGAGATGAGAGCTCAAGCAGAAAAGAAGCTCGAATTACTCTCTGAAGATAGGGAAAAGATTAGAACAAGGATAGACCAACTTCTTAATCGTCTAAAGAGTATTGATACCTGAGTATATGGAGAAAGAGAGATCAATAGATATTAAAGTATTTGGACAGACATTTACCGTAAAAACGGATGCAGGGGAGGAACATATTCGTGAAGTTGAGCAATGCGTGAATACTAAGTTAGACGAGATTTTGAAAAAGACAAGAAGTGTATCTACACTGAATGTAGCCATTCTGGTAGCGCTAAATATTGCGGACGAGCTGATTAGGGAAAGGGAGAAGAGGATGGCTATTCTTCGAGAGATTGAAGCCAAGTCAAAAGATCTTATGGAGAAAATCGATATAAAATTAAGAGGAAAGGAGTTAGGAAAGATAAGCATTACTGGTTGAAGATTTCATTTATATTACTCTGAAAGTAAAAGATAGTGTATATTATGAGCCGAGCGTTGAGGAGAGATTAAGGGCGGTTATATAAAGATTGATCTTATGGGTAAAAGAGCCATAGAGGAAGTTTCTGGAAATTAGATGTCCCGATATGAGAAGAAAATGGATCTAATAATAGCGTTCATTATTTGGAGAATGATTAAAGTTCTAAAGAATATTCAGAATTTACAGCTTCGGAGAATAAAAATTGTTGATATTTATAGGGGGAGAGAAAGTATTGAGCCCTCTATTTGTTTAATATTTAGGGCAGATGTAAGACCCTCTATTATTATAAAAGAGGGAATTCGAAGATTATTAGAATTTCAACCATTTTCCCTTCCATATCGGACTCCACTTAATTCAAAAATTTCCTCTTTCCATTAAAGGTTCTATTACCCTATTATCTGAAATCTAACCGAAGATACTTGAAATTTCCCCTCACCTCGGTTGCGAATTGTAACGACTTTCCCATCTCCCTAGCGAGGCTGTGTCGTAATGTCATTCTGAGGCTTTAGCCGAAGAATCTATATTTTATAATGGTTTGAATTCTATAGATTCCTCGCT
>JBBITW010000031.1:0-25889 GCA_037440525.1 Deltaproteobacteria bacterium | reverse complement strand
ACCTCTTCCCTCTCCCAAATGCTTGGGGAGAGGGTTAGGGTGAGGGGTTCAGACCAGAAGATGTCGTTTATTTAATGCTCTCATTAATAGGATATAAATCTTTAGATTTTCAGTAAATAATGATTAAACCTTAATTGGTCTAATTTTAGCCATTCTCATACACCTGAAGCATACCAACCTATAGCTGAATGATTATTACAAGGTGAAACCCCTGCCTGAGTAGTAATTAGATGCAATCTAAAAAAATGTCATTCCGAGCGGAGCGAGGAATCTATTAGATTGCCTCGTCCCCCGCATCAAGTACGGAGCTCTCGCAACGACTTCTTCGGATTGCCACGCCTTTAAGGCTCGCAATGACGACGTGAGATGATAAATATTTAATACGTTTGTATTAATTATTCGCTATTTTATTTAAGGGCTTCAAATCATTCCTTTGATCTAACTCAGATGTTTATTTTACGGGATTTTATTACCATTTAGGTGGGAATATTCTCTCAATCTTCTGGACAATCCCATTTCTGAAATGTATGATTGTTGTCCTTTCTCCAAGATCAGGATTTCCAATATAATAGTATCTTTTCACCTGAACTATCCTTTTTACACCCCCCATTCTAATGAAATAACCCTCCACCTCAAACTCATCACTGACTTCTTTCGTAGGAGGACCGAATCGACTCAATACTTCAGCCTCTGTCATCCCTTCAGTTAGGTATTTAAATTTATCAAAAGGGATGAACCCTGAACTCTCATCTCCAATAACTATGGTTGGCGAGAATAATAAAGCTAAAAAGATTAATTGTATGAAAATCTTTCTTAAATCTCCCACTTTAAAAAAATTATAAAACTTTTTATGATTTGATTCAATTTCATTGAAACCTTATTATCTCCACAACGGATTTATGAATTACTTTTATTTAAATTGAGCGATTTTTTATAAAAATACTTTATTTATCAGTCATTGCGAGCCCGAAGGGCGTGGCAATCTCATAGATTCCTCGCTCCGCTCGGAATGACAATTTGGTTTAGATTGCTTCCTTGCCTGTCGCAGACAGGGGTTTCGCCTCGCAATGACAATTGCTCAATTTAGATAAGAATAATTTTTAGACTGGGAATATTTGGATTGTTTTGATTTCAAAGCATTGGAATCCTATCTCCACATTCTTTAAATGACTTTTTCAAAACTCTTCTCAACGATGTCTTGACACATTGAAAATTTTTTAATAATATTTGGCGAGATCAATTGGAGGAAGAACGATGAGACGAAGTTTCATGCCCAATATCAGAACCGAAAGAGAACTAAAGCGAATTCAATTTGAAGGATTGAAATGGACATTGAATCATGTCTATAAGAATTCTGATTTTTATAGAAAGAGATTGGATGAGGCTGGGGTAAAACCCAACCATATAAAATCACTTAAAGATATAAGAAAACTCCCATTTACAACAGCAAATGATCTTCAGGAAGGTTATCCTTTCCCCTTAAGGTCAGTTCCTTTTGAAAAGATTGTCAGGATCCATGCATCTTCTGGAACAACAGGGAAGAGAAAGGTTCTCTGCTACACTAAAAAGGACATAGATGATTGGGCCGATATGTTTGCACGTTGCTATGAAATTGCAGGTCTTACCCTTAAAGATAGAGTTCAAATATCAGTGGGCTACGGTGTATGGACAGCAGGTGTAGGATTCCAGCTTGGTTGCGAAAGATTTGGTGCCCTTGCTATCCCCGTTGGTCCAGGAAATATAGATATGCAGTGCCAATTTCTCGAGGATTTTCAATCCACAGTGCTCTGTTCTACAGCATCTATGGCCCTCCTATTAGGAGAAGAGGTTCAAAAGAGGGGATTAAAAAACAGGATAGCCTTAAAAAAGCTCATTATGGGATCTGAACGATCAAGTGATGCTATGAGATCAAGAATGAAGGAACTCTTAGGGGTTGAGCATGTTTTTGACATTCCAGGGCTTACTGAACTCTATGGTCCCGGGACAGGACTTGACTGTATCTACCATGAAGGTATCCACTACTGGGCAGACTACTATATTCTTGAGATCTTAAACCCTGAGACACTTGAGCCAGTATCCCCAGGCGAGATAGGGGAGATGGTTGTTACCACATTACGAAAAGAGGCCTCTCCACTCATTCGCTACCGCACAAGGGATCTCAGCAGATTAATCCCAAAAAGATGTCGATGTAAATCTATATTACCAATGCATGATAGAATTCTTGGAAGATCTGACGATATGTTTATATTCAGAGCTGTAAATATATACCCCGGTCAGATTGACCACATTCTTTCCTCTGTGAAGGGAATCGGAAGTGAATATCAGATTCATCTTGAGCGTAAAGAGGATGGGAAGGATTATATGACAATTAAATTGGAGAGAATGGATGGAGGGGATCCATCCAGTGATTCAACTCTGACAGGTCTTATTGAGGAAGAGATAAAGAAACAGATACTTGTAAGTGCTAAGGTTGAAATTGTAGATTATGGAAGCCTACCCCGTTCAGAAAGAAAGAGTAAGCGTGTATTCGATCATAGAGAATTATAAAAAACTTGACGAACTAATGAGATTTTGGGTAAACTATAATTCAAACATTCTTAAAAAATTTTGAAAGGAGGGAAAGATAAAATGTTAAAAAATGGTTTTAAATTAATTTCAATGTTGTTAGTGGCTGCCTTTTTATGGAACTTCCTGCCTATACTCCCTGCACAGGCACAGATCAAACTCAGTTATGCAAATTTCCCACCTGCCCCCACATTCCCCTGTGTTCAGATGGAGAGGTGGAAGTCAGAGGTGGAAAAGAGGACCGCTGGAAAGGTAAAGGTGGATACTTATCCAGGGGGTACTCTACTTCATGCCAAGAATATGTTTGATGGGGTTGCTGCAGGAACGGCTGATATAGGCAATACATGCACATCCTATTTCCCAGGGATGTTCCCAGTTGTTGAGGCGGTAGACCTCCCCATTGGATGGCCAAGTGCTACAGTGGCAAGTGTCTCTCTCTGGGATCTTGTTCAAAAATATCGGCCAAAGGAGCTTGAGAAATTCAAAATCATTACGATGTTTACCTGCCCCCCTGCAAACATCATGTCCATGAAACCTATTCTCAGCCTCGAAGAGCTCAAGGGATATGAATTAAGGGCCTCAGGCACAGGGGCAAAGATTCTTGAGCTCCTCGGTGCAAAAGCGGTTGGAATGCCTCAATCTGATGTCCCTGAAGCACTGCAAAAGGGTGTGATCAAAGGTAATGTATCTTCCCTGGAGGTGATGAAGGATTTCAAATATGCAGAATACTGTCGTCATGTAACAGATAATGTAAACCTCTTTGTAGTTTCCTTTGCAGTGGTGATGAATAAAGCCAAATGGGATTCACTTCCCCAGGATATAAAAAAGGTGATTGATGATCTCGGCAGGGAACAGGCAATCTGGACAGGTCAGTATGTGGATAATCATGTAAAGGAAGCAATGAAATGGTCTCTGGAAACATATAAAAACCCTTCTGTACAGATTCATAAGCTATCGTCTAAAGAGCTTTCAAGATGGTACTCATTGCTCAAACCGATGACAGACAAGTATATCAAAGATGTCACGGCCAAAGGATTACCAGCTAAAGAAATTCTCGACGAAGTTTTAAGACTTAAAGAAAAATATAGCAAGCAATATCCTGATTGATACGATTATGAAACTCTAATATCTAAAATAAGGGGGAGGATTATAACCTCCCCCTTTTCTAACAAAAATACATAGATAAGGTTTTCAATGATATCTCTTCTGACAAAGGTAACCAATAAGCTGAGTCTATGGTTTAGCTGGATTGGTGGTATTATGCTTCTCTCTTTAACAGGTATTGCCTGTGCCAATATGTTGATGAGGCCTATGGGAGCCCCTATTACTGGAGCTTATGAACTCATTGGGTTCTTTGGTGCACTTGTAGTTGCCATGCCTCTCGGATACGCCCAGATTTCTCGCAGTCATATCTCTGTGGATATCTTAACCATGAGATATTCAAAGAGGGCTAAAAGAATCACGAATGGAATAAGTTCCATCATATGCACAATCTTTTTTGTCCTTGTCGCATGGCAGAGCGCCAAATATGCTACCACGATATGGAAGAGGGGTGAAACCTCGGAGACCTTGAGGATAATCTATTACCCATTTGTTTATGTGGTGGCCCTTTGCTCCCTTCTCTTGGCCTTTGTGCTTTTGATCGATTTTTTGATAACATTATTTCGGCCAATAGAGAAGGAAAGATGATTGGAATCATCGGTATTATTGTCCTCCTTGCTTTGATGATCATCCTGCAAATGCCAGTTGGATTTTCAATGGCAATAACTGGCTTCTGTGGCTTATGGTATGTCACCGGATTGAACTCCGCCCTTTCCATGATTGGAACTGAAACCTGGGCAAACTTCTCCTCTTACAGTTTAACAGTCATACCTCTTTTTATCCTTATGGGAACAATCTGTTTCTATTCGGGGGTGAATAAGAATCTCTATGAAACTGCATATAAATTGTTTGGCAGGACAAGCGGAGGGATTGCAATGGCCACAGTTATGGCCTGTGCAGGATTTGCAGCTATTTGTGGTTCGAATAATGCAACAGCAGCAACCATGAGCACCGTAGCACTTCCTGAAATGAAGAAATATGGTTATAACAAAATTCTATCTGCAGGCTCCATAGCTTGTGGATCAACTCTGGGTGTAGTTATTCCACCAAGTGTGGTTCTGATAGTCTATGGGATTCAGACCGGGCAGTCTATAGGCAAACTCTTCTGGGGCTCGACGCTACCAGGTATCTTGATGACATTTCTCTTTATCCTTACAATCTATACTATCTGTAAGAAATATCCTCAATGGGGCCCTGGTGGGCCTAAGGTAATTCTAATGGATAAGATTAAGGCACTCCCAGGGATGACAGAGATGATCATCCTCTTTGGTCTCGTAATGGGAGGGCTATATACAGGAGCTTATACTCCAACCGAGGCCGGAGCTGCAGGTGCATTTTTCGCATTTCTTATTGCCGCAGGCATAAGAAGGAAGCTCTCATGGAAAGGATTTGTTTCAGCAATTATTGATTCCCTGAAAGTAACCTCTATGGTAATTGTTATTGTATGGGGGGCTGTCATCTTCGGCCGTTTCTTAACTATAAGCAGGCTTCCTTTTGAAGCCGTGGAACTTGTCTCCAACCTAAATATCCCCCCTCATATGATAATGGTCTCAATCCTTATCATCTATGGAATAGCAGGAATGGTGATGGATGCCCTCGGTTTTCTGCTCATTTCGATCCCAATCTTTTATCCAATTGCTATGAAACTTGGCTACGATCCAATCTGGTTTGGTTGTATTCTCACAGTAGTAACTACAATGGGAGCAGTAACTCCACCTGTTGGAATATGTGCCTTTGTGGTAGCTGGAATGGCAGAAGACATACCTCTTTCAACGGTTTTTAAAGGTGTTACCTGGTTTATTCCTGCTTACTGGATAACAATGATCTTGATGTTGATTTATCCTCAGATCGCTCTATTTTTACCGAGTTTAATAAAGTAATCCTGGAGGCCTTAATGAAAAAGTTTGACTACCTTAAGCCAAAAAGCCTTGAGGAGGCATTTTCCTTACTGAATCAATATGGGGAAAAGGCAAAGCTCATTGCAGGAGGGACCGATGTAATTGTAATGATTAAACAGAAAAAGATTTCTCCTGATGTTCTTATTTCCCTCAGTGATATCCCATCAATGGATCAGATTGAGTATAACGAAATACTTAAGATCGGAGCAATGGTTACTCACCGAGCCATTGAGAAATCCAAATTGATCAGAAGTGAATTCTCCGCCCTTAGCGATGCAGTGGATGTATTGGGTTCTGTTCAGATCAGAAATGTCGCAACCATAGGAGGAAATATCTGCAACGCCGCTCCCTCAGCAGATACAGCTCCCCCTCTTCTCTCACTGGGGGCAAAAGTGAAACTAAGATGTTTCAACTCCGAAAGGATAATTCCTATTGAAGAGTTTTTCAAAGGGCCTGGAGAAACCGTTTTAAAAGAAGGGGAGATCCTAACAGAAATCCTTATACCGAAACCACTCCCCTATACAGGCTCTGCTTACTGGAAACATCAGCGAAGACAGGCCCTTGACCTTCCAATTATAGGAGTATCTGTCCTTTTATCGCTTGATAAACCAACCGCCTCCTTCGCTGGCCTTCTTCATACCGAATCTTCCATATCTAATATTCTCAATTCCCTCGAAAGGGATGAAGTCTTCTGCAAAGAGGTTCGAATAGCAATTGGGGTTGCGGCACCCACTCCAATTAGGGCAATACAGGCTGAAAACCTTTTAAGGGGGAAAAGGATTAGTGACGAACTTATCGCAGAGGTATCTGAAATGGCAGCGAAAGAGGCTCAACCCCGTGATACCCTTCGAGGGGAAGCCTGGTATAGAAGGGAGATGATCAGGGTTCTCGTAAGAAGAATGGCCCTAAGATGTATTGAAAGGATTTTAATCCCTAAAGATAAGACCTTATCCGCTGGGGTATTAGTAAATTAATGATACCTAAATTGAGCGATTTTTACTAAAAACCTTTCCACCAAAGGCGGATCAGTTATTGCGAGCCCGAAGGGCGTGGCAATCTCATAGGTTCCTCGCTCCGCTCGGAATGACAATTTGATCGAGATTGCTTCGGCTCCGCCTCGCAATGACAATCTGGAATCGCTCAATTTAGATGATAATAACAATTAACCTGAATTTGGTTATTAGGTTCTTACGCCCCCTCAAATATCTTTTGTTAGGGTTTAATTCTCTATTGAAGGAGACTCTGAGATGAAAAAGACGATTCACTTCAATTTAAACGGGGAGTTGATGGAGGTCGAAATTGAACCACATATTACCCTTCTTCAGCTCCTGCGGGATACCTTGGAGCTCACAGGAACAAAGGAAGGCTGTGGGAATGGAGAGTGTGGCACCTGCACAGTGCTGTTGGATGGAAAGGCAATCAATTCATGTATATTCCCTGCAATGGAGATCGATGGAAAGACGATAACCACCATCGAGGGAATGGCCGATCGGGAGGGAAATCTTCACCCTATACAGAAGGCGTTTATTGAATATGGAGCTATTCAATGTGGATTCTGTACACCAGGTATGGTTCTCTCTGCAAAGGCACTCCTTGATGAAAATCCAAAACCAGGGGAAGATGAGATACGAACTGCTATTTCTGGAAATCTATGCCGCTGTACAGGTTATATCCAGATCATTCAGGCCATCAAAGCAGCCAGTGGTCAATAAGAAGGAAATTATCAACAAACAAATTCCAATAATCAAATAATAATCGATGACCGAATCACCAATAACCAAACATTTTTTGATCTTGAAAAACGAACCTTAGAATTTGCTAAGAATTTAATAAGACTCTGCAAAAAGTTACCTAAAAATGTTATCAATAACGAACTTATTGGAAGAATATAAAGAAACTCATTACTTGTTAGAACTTTTACCCGAAGCAAACCCAGAATTTATAGATGAGATTGAAATATTATTAAAGGAAGCATAAGATAAACAAATCTCAAACGTAGGGCAAGGGCTTATCCCTTGCCGCATTTGGTGTTTGTTTATTGGTTATTAAAAATGGAGGTCCTATGCAAAACTTTATAAATATTGGAAAACGTTTACCCAAGATGGACGCAGAGGAGAAGGTAACGGGGCGAGGAACCTATATCCATGACCTCAAGCTTCCTGGGATGCTCTACGGGAAAATTCTCTACAGTCCATATCCACATGCAAAGATACTGCACATTGATACATCCAGGGCAGAAGCCCTACCCGGCGTAAAGGCTGTTTTAACAGGCTATAACATACCTCCTATTAAGTTTGGTTTTTATAAAGATAATACACCTCTTAAAGCCCATAAGGTGAGGTCATGCCGGGATGAGGTGGCAGCTGTGGCTGCGGTAGATTCAGACACTGCAGAGGAAGCCTTGAGCCTGATCAAGGTTGAATATGAAATCCTGCCAGCAGTTTTTGATCCGGAAGAGGCGATGAAGGATGATGCACCACTCATCCATGAAGAACATCTGGGAGGGAAGGATAAAAAGCCAACCAATATCCTAAACCTTCCCTGGAGATTTATTCATGGAGATGTTGAGGAGGCAAGGAAAAACTCTCCATTTATTGCAGAGGACCGCTTTAAGGTGACATGGGTAAATCATTGTTGTATGGGAACAAGTGGTTGTGTCGCCCATTTTGATATAAAAAATAATCTCACCATTTATAGCATCACACAGATTCCTTCCCTCGCCCAGAGAGACTTTAATGAGGCACTTACAGCAATGGGCTTGAAGGACAGGAGGGTAAGGGTAATCAAGACTATGATAGGTGGAGGTTTCGGAAGCAAACTCGATACCCACGCATTCGAATATATCGTCATCCTCCTGGCTTATAAAACGAAAAGACCTGTAAAGATTATCTTTACCCGGGAGGAGGAATTTTTTGCTACATCTCCAAGACAGCCTGCCATCATAGATATCTCCCAGGGGTGCACAAGAGATGGAAAGCTCACATTCAGGGATATAAAAATGATCCTTGATAACGGTGCCTATACATCATGGGGTGCAACAACACCATCTGTGATGATGATGCCCATATCGTCTCTTTATAAAGTCCCGAATATCCGTTATGTTGCCAAATGTGTCTATACAAACAATACTTACTCCCAGGCCATGAGGGGATATGGAAACCCCCAGGCAACCTTTGCCATTGAATCTCAGATAGATATCCTTTCTGAGATGGCAGGAATCGATCCTCTGGATTTCAGGTTGAGAAATGCAAATATACCAGGGGAGATCACACCACAAAATTTCAGAGTTATTACATGTGGATTAAGGGAATGTATTGATATAGTCTCACAGAGATTGGATTGGCGCCAGAACCGAGGTCGAAGAGATGGAAAGGGATTGGGTATGGCCTCTATGATACATGTGGGAGGTGGTGCCCGTGTTTATAAGTCAGATGGATGTGGAACAATAATAAAGATTGATGACTTTGGGACTGTAAACGTGATTACCGGTGCAACGGATATGGGACAGGGAGCAGATACAGTGATCGCCCAGATCGTAGCAGAAGAATTAGGAGTAAAAATTGAAGATGTAGTCATTACTCATACAGATACAGATATATGCCCATGGGATGTTGGTGCACATGCGAGCAGGACCACCTTTGTGGCTGGAAATTCAGCGAGGGGGGCAGCAAGAAAGATCAAGGAACAACTCCTTGAGATAGCCTCTAAATACTTGGGTGAAAACCCTGAAAATTTAGATATCAGGGAACAGATAATATATTCAAAAACAGACCCGGAAAAAAAATCACCCCTTGGAAAGATCCTGAGGTCTGCCCATTATACAACAGGTGGAAGTATGTTAATGGCTGAATATTTCTATGATCCAGCAAATGAGAACCTCGACAGGGAATTTAAGGGAAATTTATCCGTAACATATAGTTATGGCACTCACGGGGTTGAGGTAGATGTAGATAAAGAGACAGGTCAGGTTAAAATTTTAAGATATATTGCAGCTCATGATGTTGGAAAGGCCATTAATCCCATGCTTTTGGAGGGACAGGTCTATGGTGGTGCGGCAATGGGTATTGGTTATGCCCTTACCGAAAGTCTTATTTTAAGAGATGGAAAGGTAATGAATCCAAACTTTCTCGATTATAAGATCCTTACAGCCAAAGATATTCCAAATATCGAACCTATCGTGATTGAAACCGATGACCCATTTGGACCTTTTGGGGCTAAAGGTATTGGTGAGCCTGGTCTTGTGCCAACAGCACCTGCGATTGCCAATGCAATCTACGATGCTATAGGGGTAAGGATAAGAGAACTTCCAATCACACCTGAAAAAATCCTTAAAGCCTTAAAAGAAAAATAGGTAATTTCTCTTTTATGATTTTAGCTTTCAGTTTAACTTCTGACTCAGTGGGATTCTGATCCTGAAGATAGAGCCTTTATTTACTTCGCTCTCAACTGTGATCTCACCCTGATGGTCAGAAATAATCTTTTTGGCGATCGAAAGTCCTAATCCAGATCCCATGGGTTTTGTGCTGAACATAAAATCAAATATCTTCGAAAGATTCTCCTTGGAAATCCCTACCCCATTATCTTTGATCACAATGAATACATTCTTCCGTGAGGAGCGGGTATAGAGATGGATTTCCCCCTTTTCGGAAACTGCCTGAATACTATTTATAATCAGGTTTGATATAGCAAGATTGAATTGACTGACATCGATCTTCATGAGGGGTAAATTCTTCTGGAAGTGGACCTCAATTTTAGCATTCTTCAACTGGGCATCAGGTCTAAGGAGTCTTACTATAGAATCAAGGACATCGTTTATTTGAACCAATTCAAACTTTGGGGGAGGAAGGCGATTAAAATCCAGAAAATCCTTTAAATTATTTTCAAGCCTAAGTGTCTCATAGCTAATAAAATTGAGAAGAGAGTTTATCTCTTCCTTCTTTAATATATAATCCTCACCTTTTAATTCTTCTCTCAAGAGCTCAATATTGATGTTAAGGGAACTTAAAGGGTTTCTGATCTCATGAGCCATCCACCTCGCGAGAACACCGATTGTTGAGAGGTCTTTACTTCTGCTTATCTCCCTCGAAAGTAATCCCCTTTCAGTTATATCTGCGAATGTGGCAAGACAACCTAAAAATATATCCTTTTTATCAAAGATGGGATAGAAGCTTGAACGTAGCAGTCGGACATCCTGTTCTTTTGGGTGGGCACAAGAAACCTGAATTGCAAGCTCTATATTGTGATTTCCTTCCTTCCTTTCATAAACAAAATTGAAGTGCCTCTTGATGTTCTTATAAGGGATTACCTTATCCAATCTCTTCCCCAATACTTCTTTCTCTTTTAACTCAAAAAACCTCTCTGCCATGGGATTGAAAACCTGGATTCTACCATTTACATCGGTGAAGATTACAGCCTCTTCAAGATTTCTTATCAATATTTCTGAAAGATTATTTTCCATTGGATTCTTCCTTAATTCTCAATCTTTTTAATTTCCAATTGGATTAAAATATCCATTTTTAAAGCCAACCATATCTGCTCAGTGCATGATTAAAGATTGTCTTTATCAATCTTGCATAATCCCATCCCAATTTTTTTGACATGATTGGAAGATCACCATAGACTGGAGAAAGTCCAGGAAGGGGGTTAATCTCAAGAAAGTAAGGCACCCCATCCTCTCCTACACGAATGTCAACCCTCGATACATCCCTGCACTCCAGGACTCGATAGGATTTCAGTGCAACCTCCTCGATATTCCTTAAAAGATCATGGCTAATCTTAGGGGGGCAGTGATAACAGACCCTCTCTTCCCACTCCCTCTTGATCTCAAGAGAGTAAATTGCTTCTTCTGGAGGTGTCCCTTTAATCTCTATTTCCATAACCCCTAAAACATATGGGTTCTCATTGCCAAGGATGCCTACAGTAAACTCAGGTCCATTAATAAACTCCTCAATTAGAAGGGGAGGGCCATATTCTTTCAGTAATAACCTTGCCTTTTCTCTTAGTGATTGAAACGTCATGATCTTTGAATCCAAACGCACTCCCTTGCTTGATCCTTCATAACACAATTTTAAAAAAAGTGGATAATGAAGATTTAAATCATTTAATTCCTCCAATCTATTAATCTTTTTGAATCGAGGGGTGGGGATCCCCTCACTTGCAACAATCCTTTTTGCCATTGATTTATCCAATGTCAAGGAGAGAGTTAAGGGGTCAGAACCTGTGTAAGGAATGCCGAGAAATTCTAAGATCGAAGGTATATGAGCTTCTCTATTTCGACCCTTAAAACCCTCTGCAATGTTAAATACAATGTCAACCGGTTCCTCCTTGAGCCTCTCAATTAAACCCCTATCTCCTCCCAGTTTGAAGACCTGATGCCCTTCATTTATAAGAACATCCCTTATGGCATCAATAGTCTCTTCAGTGTCGAACTCTTCTGAAAAGTCCTCAGGTAACTCTCCTATATGAGAGAAATCCTTTTTTAAATTATAAGTTATCCCTATCCTCAATCCCATTTTATTTTTTGATATACCCCTGTTTTTATACTTTGTCAACTCCATTTAAAGAACTCTAAAAAATGCATAAAAAAATTCCCCTCACCTCGGTTGCGAGTCGTACCGACCATTCCCTCTCTCCAGAGGCTGTGTCGTAATTTCATTCTGAGGCTTTAGCCGAAGAATCTATGTTTTATAAGGGTTTGAATTCTATAGATTCCTCGCTTCGCTCAGAATGACAAACATGGCATACACTTCAATTCTACACAGCATCCATGGAAGAGGATTAAGTTGAGAGGAATATATTAGGAGTCCACCCTCACCCGCCAGCGGGAGAGGGGGATGCAGTGATTTCGACGATCTTTTCGTTATATGAGTGTCGATTCACCTCGATGAAGGCTTTTAAAAGGATTAAGAGTCCGCTTTTAATTCCTTAAATGGCAACTCTCAAAAGAGGTCTCTGAAAAATTATTTAAAATGAGTATTATAGACTGGGAAGGTGGGGTGGAAAAGCCTTCGCCTGCCTGAGGCAGGCAAGAGCAAATACCTTTAATAGTTTGACACTAATGATTAATACCCTGAAAATGCTTGATTTTCTTTTAAGCGATTGTAAGCAATTTAACTTCTCAGTGTCCGCATTCGAAGGGTTTGGAACCCTACCTCCCCAGTCATTTCAGGACTTTTTCAGAGCTCTACAAAATAATCCTTGACAATTTTTTATAAATGAAATAGAATTCATAAAAAATATTTCATGAAATAATTTATCTCTAATTTTCATAAATTCAGAGGAGAAAGGAGTAAAAATGTTTTGGAAGCGAAAAGAAACCAAAGAGGGAGAAGTAAAGCTTCCAGGCCCGAAGGAGATACCTGAACTGGTAGGCAGGTATATGGTGGTTGAAGAGAAGAAAGATCCTGACTGGGTCTGGAAACTTAAAAGTGTACTCCGGCCAGCAGGAAAGAAGTCTTTCTACTGCCGTGTTTACGATGATTATAAAGCATCGCAGGCAGGACTAAAAGTAAAAGACTGGACCTCACTGGATAAAAACCCAGAGCTTATACTTTGGGAAGGATACTTTGATAAAGAGACAAACACTGTCCGTAAAGAAAAGTTTGCAGGGTGATCTATTTTCTCTGATTAAACTTTTGAGGAAATTATAAATACATTTCTTTGGAATTAGATTGTCATTTATTCCAAAGAGAGGATTTTGGGAAATTCATAAAAAAGGAGGGCAAGATATATGTTATGGGGTAAGAAATCAGAAAAAGAGGGTGAGGGGAAAAAAGAGAAACTTTCAGGGCCGAGGGAAATACCCGCTACGGTTCAGAATTATATGGTAACTGAGATGAAGATGGATCCTGATCTGGTAAAACTTTTAAAGGCCGTGATATATAAGAAGGAAACTGGAGAACCAACAGTCAATATCCGGATTTTTGATGAGGCTGAAGCTGTGGCTAAGAAAGTAAAGGTCCTTGACTATACCACCCTTGATGAGCACTCAGATTTGATAATCTATGAGGGATGGTTAGATGA
Source organism: Deltaproteobacteria bacterium (assembly GCA_037440525.1). Classification (GTDB taxonomy): domain Bacteria; phylum Desulfobacterota; class BSN033; order BSN033; family UBA1163; genus JBBITW01. Next base: position 12,303 of record JBBITW010000031.1, on the reverse strand, counting down.
GAAGTCAAAACAGGTAAGACTGGATGAGAAGAAGAAGGTTGACTGGGATACACCAATTTTTACTCAATCAGAGATAGAGCAGAAAATTGAAGCACTTAAAGAACCAGGTAGTTCGGTCTTTTTCTACATGGCACGTGGCTCCGGACACGGAGGCCCATTAGGGATGGGGGCTGCTGTGGTTGAGCTTAACCCAGATTATCCAGGGAAAAAACAGAAGAAATATAATATATATACTGCTGATGTGATTGGCAAAGAACCTGTAGGTAAGGGCCAAAAATTGTTTGATTCTGATAAACCAAAGGATATCGCACGATGGATTAAGGAGGCTCATCATAAACGCTTATATTCATCATAAACACTTATTAATTGGAGCACTAAATAAATGTATATGCCGGTCTGAACCCCTCACCCTAACCCCCTCCCCAAGCATTGGGGCTGTGTCTTAATGTCATTCTGAGGCTTTAGCCGAAGAATCTATGTTTTATAAGGGTTTGAATTCTATAGATTCCTCGCTTCGCTCGGAATGACAAACATGGCATACACCTCAATTCGACACATCCTCATTTGGGAGAGGGGAGGTTGAGGGATATCGGAGCTAATGGAATCTAATTAGAGATTTCTGAAAAAGTATTAAAAACGAATTTTTGCAACCCTACCTCCGCTGTCATTTAGGGACTTTTTCAGAGGTCTCGACTTTTTTCATTGACAAAAAAATTTTTTCTTATTAAATTATTATTAAAATCAAAAATAAATTTAATGGCAAACCAATCTAATTCAATTAGGGCTAATGCCCTGCCTAATATATAATTATTTTTCCTTTTATGAGATTTCTGAAAAAGTATTAAGGACGTATTTTTGGACTGGGGAGGTGGGGTGGAAAAGCCTTCGCCTGCCTGAGGCAGGCAAGAGCAAATACCTTTAATAGTTTGACACTAATGATTAATACCCTGAAAATGCTTGATTTTCTTTTAAGCGATTGTAAGCAATTTAACTTCTTAGTGTCCGCATTCGAAGGGTTTGGAACCCTACCTCCTCAGTCATTTCAGGACTTTTTCAGAGCTCTATTTATAATAAATTGACTAAGAATTTCAGGGTCCAGAGATATTAAATATCTCTGGAGGTTAAAAAGGAAGGATAGTCGGGCCGCTATCCAGAATCAAGGATAGCGGCTTTTTTTATTAAAATATTCTATGAAACGGAGGTTTTACGGAAATGGCAGGATGGACATTTCTCACAAACCATGCAATAGTATTTCTTCTTCTCGCTAAAAATCCACTAATCACTGGACGAGAGCTGTCAAGATTATTAGGAATTACCGAAAGGTCGATAAGAAATATTATTTCTGATCTCGAATCAGAGGGATATGTTAATAAATCAAAAAAAGGAAGACAGGTAATTTATAAAATTAATCCAAATTTACCTTTACGCCATCACACCCAGAAGGATAAAAAAATAAAGATTCTCCTCCAGATGTTAGACCATAAACCAAAGATTAAATAATAATTAATTTTATTTCCCAAAACTTTGAATCACACTCTCCATAGCCCCACTGGGTTTAAAAATTACCATTTCCCCAATTTAATATTTAAGAAAGAGAATCTTTATGTTATGTTAAATTATAAAAGACATTTTAAAATATTTTTCTTTTTGGATCTTAATGAATCAGGAAGAGATATTTCAAGCGATAAAAAACCTTAGAAAGGGTCTTTTACAGACCATTTTGGTGATAATAATATCAGGGGTCTTTCTATATCCATTCTCGAAGACCCTTTTAGATTATCTTCATAGGCCTGTCAAAGAAAACCTTGTGGCATACGGTATACCTGAAGCCTTCCTTGCCCTTCTTAAGCTGACCCTCTTTGGAAGTCTCTTTATCTCCATCCCTTTAATCTTCTATCGAATCTGGAAATCCTTCTCCCCTTTTTTGAAGATAAATGAATTTAAATCAGAGTTCTTTGTTCTCTTATCATCTATCTCTCTCTTTTATCTCGGTGCCTTTTTCTGTTACTTTGTCACTCTGCCTTTTGGCATAAGGTTCCTTTTGAGCTATCAATCCCCTCAATTAAAACCAATGATTTCAGTAGGAAAGTTTGTCTCCTTCTGCGTAGGTTTTATATTCGCATTCGGGCTTATATTTGAACTTCCACTTATACTTGCACTACTGGGGCATTTAAAATTGATAAGTACCAGGCTTTTGACTCATAATCGAAGGTATGCTATCCTTTTTATAGCAATCCTTTCGGCTGTTCTTACACCAACCCCTTATGTCTTCAATATTGCATTAATGGGGTGACCACTTTATATCCTTTTTGAAATTGTGGTGATACTTGTAAAAATTATTGAGAGAAAAAGAAAGCCCTGAGAACCTATACCAGATAGAGGCTGAATATGGGGATTGCTAAAGGTTTTTATATATTTCCTATTCATTGGTTTAAGAAACTTCTCAAAATAAGAATTTTTAAAAAACCATTTGGATTAAAGGCAAAGCTTACCATACTCATCATCCTTATGGTTGCCTCTGTCCTTTTAATATCGAGCTGGCTTGATTTTCAATTCTCAAAAAAGGCCCAGTTCGATCTTTACCTTGATCGAAACCTCTATATTGCAAAACAGATCGATATAGGAATCCCTGACTATAGGTTGATGGAAAATCTTCAAAGGATTAGTGATGAGATAGAGGACTGGTTACTGAGCCGTCCATTTCTAAATGAGATTGACATCATCCTCTTCTCCTCAAAGGGTTTTAAGCTCCTTGCCACAACCTCGAGGGATAACCTTAAGATTCCCATAAACTTAAGCGAAGATCAAATCAGGGCTTTAAAAAGGGAAGAGTATTTGTCGTCAATACTGGAAGATGGTGGTGAAAAGATGCTCGAAATTATTGTCCCACTTCATTCAGGCAAGAGGATTATTGGAGGAATCAGGATCATAAGCTCACTTCACGAGGCTCAAAGTTATTTGAGTAGAAAAAAAGAGTGGACATTTATCCTCACATTCTCAAGTATATTTGTTATCCTGATAATCCTTAGCCTCTCATTTAAAAGGCTTGTTGGAAATCCACTTCAGAAATTGGTTGAGGCAATGTCTCAGGCGGAAAAAGGTTATTTAGAGACCCAGGTCAATATTCAAAGTGAGGATGAATTAGGAATACTTGGAACGCATTTTAATAGAATGCTAAAAACTATCCGTGATGCCAATGAGCAAAATATTATACTTTTATCACAGATAAGTAAATTTAATGAGGAGTTGACTAAAAAGATTGAAGAGGCAACATCTGAACTTGCAAGAAGGAATGAGGAGTTGAGACTCTTGAACGAGGCCCTGTTCAAATCACAGAGAGAACTCAGCCAGGCAGAAAAACTCGCAGCCCTTGGCAAGGTGACGGCAACATTGGCTCACCAGATTGGTACCCCCTTAAACTCAATTTCAGGTTATATTCAACTAACCTTACAGGAAGGAAACCTGCTTCCAAAAGATCGAAAAAGATTGGAGGTCATTGAATCTCAACTTGACCGATTGGCAGATTCTGTAAAGAATATCCTATCATTTACCCGCCAACCAAAACCCCAGTTTAAACCATTAAATATCAATAATATTTTTGAAGAACTTATAAATCTTTGTGGACCCTGGCTTTACGCCCGAAATATAAAACTTATCTCTTCTCTTAATCCCGAAATTCCTTTAATCTTAGGGGATCTTACACATTTACAAACATTATTCCTCAATCTAATTACAAATGCAGTAGATGCAATGCCTGAAGGAGGAACGCTGGAGATAAAGACCCAAACCATATCTTCACCTCTTTCTTTAGAAGAAAGGGAATTTTTAGAAATATCAATTACTGATACAGGGATCGGGATTACAGAAGAATCGAAAAAGAGGATCTTCGATCCCTTCTATACAACAAAGAAGGTTGGGGAGGGAAGCGGACTCGGGTTAGCCATATGTGAAGATATCGTTAAAGAGCATTCAGGAAAGCTTGAAGTTATGAGTGAAGTTGGAAAGGGCAGCACATTCTCAATCTTTATCCCTGCATTTAAAGGGAATGAGGTCTATGAACAGAAATCGGTATAGCCTTCTAATTGTTGATGACGACCCAGTAACCCTTGATCTCTTAAAGGAAGTCCTAACCAAAGAGGGATATGAAGTCAGAACTGCCCTCTCAGGTGAAGAGGCCATTTCGCTTGCAGAAAGAAATCTCTTCGACATCGTTATCACAGATGTGAGAATGGGAATTAAGGACGGGATGGAGGTCCTTAGAGAATTTAAAAAGAACTCTCCAGAGACCACTGTTATAATGATTACTGCATTTGGCTCTATTGACACTGCTATTGAGGCTATTAGAGAAGGAGCATTTGATTATATAAGCAAACCTTTCAAACTTGAGGAGATAAAGCTCACTGTGCGTAGAGCCTTTGAACAGAGGAGGTTGATTGAGGAGAATAGACTCTATCGCCAGGAACTCATAGAAAAATATCAATTTAAAAATGTTATTGGCCGAACCCCGCAGATGCTTTATGTATATAAAACAATAGCAAAGGTGGCGAATACAAAATCGACAGTCCTTCTCTATGGAGAAAGGGGAACTGGTAAGGAGTTAATAGCCCGTTCAATTCATTATAATAGTCCAAGAAATGGAAAACCATTTATCCCTGTAGATTGCGGATCACTGGTAGAAACATTGATGGAAAGCGAACTCTTTGGACATGTAAAAGGGGCTTTTACAGGGGCAATCACATCTAAAAAAGGACTTATAGAAGAGGCAGATGGCGGAACCCTCTTTATGGATGAGGTGAGTAATCTGAGCCTATCTACACAGGCAAAACTTCTGAGATTCCTTCAAGAACATGAAATAAAAAGGGTTGGAGGGGTAGATAGTATAAAGGTTGACGTGCGTATTATTGCTGCAACGAACCAGCCAATAGAACCTCTTGTGAAAAGTGGAAGATTTAGAGAGGACCTATTTGATAGATTAAATGTCGTCTCCATTAACCTTCCACCACTTAGAGAAAGGAGAGAGGACATACCGCTTCTGGCAAACTATTTTCTTCAAAAATTTTCTGAGGAAAATGGTAAAAAGATATCACATATTTCCCCAGAAGTTATTGAAATTCTCACAAAATATTCATGGCCAGGAAATGTTCGAGAATTAGAACATACAATAGAGAGGGCAGTAATCCTTGCACGCAATCCCATAATCCTTCCAGAAGATCTGCCTAAAAAGATATTTGAAGAGATAAAGGGAATTGAAATAAAGGAACCCGAAAAATTATTGCCACTGAGGGAAATGGAAAAGAGATATGTATTAAAAGTCCTTAAAGAGACAGGGGGAAATAAGAAGAAGGCATCCGAAATCCTCGGAATAGATAGGACCACTCTTTATCGAATATTGGAAAAGGATTGATCATCTCCAAAAAAGTTTCTAAGATGATAAGGATTCAAGGGGTCAAGGAGTCAAGGATTCAAGTGGAATGCTTAAGAATTACAAAGATTTAAAAGTTTGGCAAAGGTCTGACCCCCTTACCTCAGTTGCGAGTCGTACCGACCTATCCCTCTCCCCACGAATTGACTGTGTCGCAACGAGGTGTATGCCATGTTTTTCACTCCGAGCCTCCTTTTTCTGTCATTCCGAGCGAAGCGAGGAATCTATAGAATTCAAACCCTTATAAAACATAGATTCTTCGGCTAAAGCCTAAGAATGACATTACGACACAGCCTCGAATTGGGGAGAGGGTGGGGTGAGGGGGATTAATTGTAAAGAATTAAAGGGACTTCAGGTAAATATAGGAGAAGTTAAAAGGATGCTCAAGGCATTAACAAAATCTTTTCTGCCAGAGGTGGATCCGATTCTATTGGAAGAAAATAAACACCTAAACCCTTGAATCCTGGAATCCTCGAATCCTTTTTGGCAACGAAATTGGAGAAGAACCAAAAGGATTAATTGTTGCAATTCTCTACACATGCTTAGCTTCCTGTTGGATTTTAAAACAGTAGACCATCTCAAATTTTCCTTTAAATAAAAATTATTTAATAATTTCAATAAATTGATTATCTTCTGAATTTGGCATCCATTTTGCTAATCTCTAATTTAGAAATCAAAATTGAAAGGAGGTGAAATTGAATGAAGAGGCTAATCATCCTTGTTTCACTTTTTGTATTGGTTGGCTTTGTCTCAGGGATTATGGCTCAGGGAAAGCCCACTCCTCAAACACCTGCCCCTGCTCCAGCTCCTGCCAAAGAAGAAAAACCTAAGATTGAAAAGTTTAGCGGAGTGATTGAAAAGGTCGATGAAGTAGGGAAGAGCATAGATGTTAAGAGAAAGGTCAAGAAAGAGGAGAAGGTCTTAACCTTTGCCATAGCAGATGATACAAAGATATCCAAAGGGAAGGAAACTCTCAAACTTTCGGATCTTAAGCCGAAGATGAGTGTATCAATCGATTACAAGAAAGATGGGGAGAAGTTGGTTGCAATTGCAATTAAAGTGGCTTTACCTAAGGCTTCGGCTCCTAAGAAGAAGACTGAGGAAGCACCAGCAAAGTAAACTGATTGATGAGGGAGATGGTAAGGCAGGTCTTGTTCTTCCTTACCATCTCAAAAACATCTTTACAAAAAATATATGGCCTTAGGCTTTAAAATGTTTCGATGGAATTTGCCCCAGAGGGGGGTAGGAACTCAATAGAGTTCCTTTATTTCACTTGAAACAAGGCTTTGCCTCTCAATAAAAATTGAGAATCACTTAGTTCATGTTAAAACTTTTTAAAAAGGGAGGATAGATATGAAGAGAAGATTAAGTTATATAATTGTAGGGCTCATAATAATAGCCCTCGTCACTGCATGCGCAAAAAAACCTGAAAAGGAGATCAAAGAGACTGAAGAGGCGGTAAATGCATTGGTCTCTCAAGGGCTTGGAAAATATGCTCCAGAGGATGAAAAGAAGCTGAAGGATCAAATGTCTGCGGCTATGGATGAGATAAAAACCCAGGAAGGAAAGACCTTTAAAAATTATGATAAGGCCAAACAGATGCTTGCAGATGTGAAAAAGAGTGCTGAAGAGCTTAAAACAACATTACCGCAGAAAAAGGAACAGGCAAAACAGAATGCACTGCAGGCCCAGGGAGATGCAAAGGCCTCCTTAGAGGAAGCGAAGAAACTCCTTGCAAAGGCTCCAAAAGGAAAGGGAACAGCTGCGGATATCGAGGCATTAAAAGGGGATGTGAAAGGGCTTGAAGAATCCCTGAATGAAGTCCAAGGATTGATAGAAAAAGAGGAGTTTATGGAGGCAGTAAATAAGGCAAAGGCTGTAAAGGAAAAGGCAGATGGGGTTTCAAATCAGATTAAAGAGGCAATGGAGAAGATAAAAGTAAAAAAGCCTGCAAAAAAATAGAATAATTGAGATACAAAAAACTAATCCTTTTAATCCTTCCAATAATAATTTTTGGATGCCTCAAGGAAGAACCCAACCTTCCAGAGGTTAAACTTTTAGAAGAGCAAGAATTTAACCTCTGGAAGGCTTTAGCTCACCTTTATCTTCCTGAAGAGTATTCTTTATATAAAGAAGCAATAAAAAGGGCAAAAAATCATTTAATAGAAGTAAGAAGTAAATTCTTCCTGCTCAGGGATTATACCCCTGTGGAGAAGGAGTTTCAAGAGATTCTAAGACAGGGAGAGGAATTAAAAAAACTACTCGAACAGGAAAAAAATAAAAGGGCACTTCTGGTTCTTCAGGGGATAAATGGTCTTGAGGAAAGGATTCATAACCTTCATAAATTGATCATGTCTATGAACGAAGCATTAGACATAAGAACAAAGATTACAAGAGCGGAGATCTATATTTCTGAAGGCCGAATCCTTTATGAAAATGGAATGTATATCGATTCAGATGAAAGGTTAAACCAGGCAGGACAATATCTTGAAAGAGCTGAGAATGAGATCAAATCTATTTTAAAAAGATTCAGGGATTTTAATCAAATCAAAAAATGGAGAAAGTGGGCAAATGAAACAATTGAGGAATCACGAAAAAGACCTTCAATTCTTATAATAAAATTTGAAAGAAGATTGATCCTCTATAAGGATGGAATTCCAATAAAAACATATTCCATTGGTCTTGGGAAAAGAGGACTTTCTGATAAATCAATGGCAAAGGATTATGCAACCCCCGAAGGGAAATATAAAATAATTGGTAAAAACCCAAAAAGTAAATATTTTAAGTCCCTTTTAATCAATTATCCAAATGAGGAAGATATTATAGAATTCAGGAAGGCAAAAAAGGTTGGTCTCCTGCCAAAAACAGCAAAGATAGGAGGGCTTATTGAGATACATGGCGGAGGTAGTAATTTAATCACTTATGGTTGCATCTCAATGAATAATAATGAAATCCAGGAGCTTTATGATCTCGTGAGTATTGGAACACCTGTTACGATAGTAGGAGCAATTAATTAAAGTGTATATCAATTTAATCCTGAATCATATGGCATATATAAATAGAATTTTAATAAATACTATTAAAAATAGAAAGAAATTCCTTAAATGGGTATTTAGAATTCTCTTTATTTTCATACTCGTAGAAGGTGCTGGTTATCTTACAGGCCTTAATGATTTTTGGAAGGTAGATGTTTTCCCCCAATATAACCCTAATAAAATAAGGCTACTAAAATCAGAGAATTCTATTCTTAAAAAGAAAATTGAATCCCTTAAGCCAAAGGGAATCTATATTATTATTGATACAGCAAATAATATCCTCTACCTTAAAGAAAATCAGAAAACCCTGCTACAGGCAACCATTTCTGCAGGGAGTGGCAATATACTCTCTGATCCCTTTGGAAAAAGGGAATGGATTTTTGAAACACCGAGAGGTGTATTTTCTGTTTTAATGAAATTTGAAAACCCCACATGGATAAAGCCTGACTGGGCATTCATCGAAGAGGGGAAACCCATTCCAACCAATCCATTAGAAAGAATCGAAGAGGGTGTGCTCGGCGGATATGCAATTGGATTTGGAAATGGGTATTTCATCCATGGCACCCTTTATAAAAGGCTATTAGGGAAAAACGTTACGCATGGATGTATAAGACTTGGAGATAATGAACTAAAAATGGTTTACAACTCTACCCCAATTGGGGCAAAGATATTCATATTTTAATGTATCCTCTAAAAATCATTATATTAATCTCACTATATCTTTTAAGCTCGAGCGCCTTCCCTTTATCTGAAACGAAAAGTATTATAAGGGAAAATATATTTTTAAAATCCGAATACAGTCTTGCATTAGGTTCCAAGAACTATGTGGTCTTCGATCTTCGTGAGAAAAGGGTGCTAATCAAGGCAAAAGGAATTATTCTAAGGGAATTCAAAATCAATTCTTTTAAATTATGGGGTTACCCAATTCTGCCCGAACCTTTAACCCTTATAAAAAAAGGAAGTATTATTAAACCGAAGAGAAAAAAGATAATACCCTTAAAAATTGATGAAAAGGGAACAGGAGAATTTGAATACATCGAGTTGGAAAAGATGCCGTCAAGGTATAAACTCAAACTTGATGGCTCCATCTGGGTTTATATTATTCCAGAATCAGATAATCTTTTAACAAAGACTTTAAATCTTTACTCGATCATGAAGTCGCTTCTCTTTACAAAACCAATCGGGTCACTTTGGTATAATATATTTGGAAAGAAATTTACCCAAATCGATATCTATATGGATAAAAATGAGGCAAAATCCATTTTCTGGTCTTTCCTGGAGGGATACAGATGCATTATATACAATTATGATTGATTGTAAATACAGACTCTGTTACGTCCTCCCCTCTTTGCTTCATAGAGTGCCTTATCTGCCATCTCCACCAGCTCTTCTTTCGACTTTGGTCGATGAGCTGGAAAATTGGAGATCCCCAGACTTACAGTGAGGTTTATATGTACATCGCCTGCTTCGAAAGAGGTCTTTTCGACCAGTCGCCTAATCCTTTCTGCGATCATGGAGGCTTCATCAAGACCAGCCTCGGGTAATATCAATATGAATTCTTCCCCTCCATAACGAGCCACTGTATCTTTTTTTCGAACCGAGGTTTTTAAAAGTGAGGCAATACCCTGGAGAACCTTATCACCTGCGGTATGTCCGAATGTATCGTTTACCTTCTTAAAATGATCGATATCGATCATTACTAATGATAGAGGACTACTGCCATAGAATGATTTCTGGGCTTCTCCCACAAGCCTCTCCTCAAAATATCGACGATTATAAAGATTGGTCAGGGTATCAAAGATAGCAATATTTTTTATCGAACTGAATCTTTGAAAATGTTTTAACGTAGCGGCCATCTGATATCCAATGACTGAGAAGAATTGTAAATCCTGAGCATCAAAGGCATTTGGCTGGTCACTATTTAGGGAGATACAGCCGAGGAACTCTCCCTCAATGGAAAGTGGCAAAGTAATATAAGATTTAAGTTTGGCCACGGGATCCATCTTCATATGATTGGGTCTTAATTTTCTCTTTTCTACCTGTATGCTAAATTCACCTATATCTTCTGCTCCCTCTCCTAAGATGGAGAGGACCTTCACCATGTTCCTGGCAACTTCCTGTGTCATCGAGGGTGGACATGATTCTTCCTCATAAATATAGATTGTCTTTCCCTCCTTCCAGAGAACACCAAAAATAGAAAAGTCAAATAGATTGTGAATATTGTTCCCTGCAGATTCTACAATCTCTTTAATCTCAAAGCTCATATTAATGGCATTGATTATTGAGCGGAGGATATTAAGATTTTTAAAAATTAGCCTCACCATTATCTCCTATTTCTGGGATATTATTCTTTCTGCCTCCTTCACTTTGGGGAATACCTTAGGGAATAGTTCTCTACCAATCACACCTTCCGAAATAGCTGAAAAAAGCTGAAAGAGATGGTTAATAAGACTCTGAAACCCCCTGTGAAGCTCGGTTGCTGGTTGGTTTCTGTATCCTTCCCTCAATTCATTAAAATTAATACCATCTTCTGATATCTTAAGAAAATTTATGAATGGATATTTTTCTCCAATCTTTTTCACAGCTATATTGAAAAGGAGTTCTAAAATTGCCTCACCTACCAATGCAGATACTACTTCCCAAATCTCCTTCAAAAGGCTGGAGTAAAGATCTAATATAATATCTGAAGTCCAACTTCCCCCCTTGTTTTCCTTCATCACGGATATAGATACACCTCCTTCTTTCCTATCAGAGAATTAAGAAAAGTCATTGATAGACTGGGAAGTATGGTTCAAAACCCTTCGAATGCGGGCACTGAGAAGTTAAATTGGTAACAACCGTTTAAGAGAAAATTAATCTTCTTCAGGGTATTAATCAATAGTGCCAAACTATTAAAGGTATTTGCTCTTGCCGAGAGGCGAAGGCTTTTTCACCCCTCCCCAGTCTAAAGATCGTTTTCTAAATACCTTTTCACAGATTTTATCATACTATTTTGGATTTCCCTTTCTTCAAAGTTTTAATAATCTGATGGACCTCCTCATGATAAATATAAAAAACCAAAATGATTAATGCAGAAATTGCTGATAAAATTAGCAAGGCCTTATACTGATGGTCAAATGCCTTTCCACCTTGAAGGCAGGCCATCAATGTGCCTGGTATCCTTCCTATTGTAGAAATCACCAGAAATATTCCCATATGCATAGGGGTAAGACCAAGAATATAGCAGAGTGCATCCTTTGGAAATCCAGGGATTAAGAATAGAAGGAAACTTAGAATGAGACCTTCGTGTCCAATAAGGTAACCAAACCTTTTCATGTTCTCAGGTGAAACAAATTTCTGAACAGCCAATTTTTCAAATATCCTTGCCAGGCTGAAAGCAATCCACGAACCTATGATAAGCCCTACCATAGAATATAAAAAACCTATTTTTACCCCAAATAAGTATCCTCCTAAAAATTCAATGGCCCCTCCTGGAATGGGTGCAATCAGTACTTGCAAGATTTGAATTATGATGTAAACGAGCGGGGAGTAAGGACCGAAGGAGCGAATGAATCCTTTTAGTTGGTATCGATCGTGGAGGATATTATAAAGCTTATTGGCTTGAACCCAGATTTGAGAATTGTAATAATAAACAATAAAAAATAGAAATCCACCTAAAAAAATAATCAGAATTACCCACTTCCATCTTTTTTGGAGTGAAACTGCCATCTTTATATAAAAATCATGCGAGGAATTTTTTCATGTTTAAATAACATAAAAAAGCTTAAGAGTAAAGTAAAATAATTACTTTTACGTAACCCGTCACTTAAATGGGGCTAAGTTAAAAGATCTGGCAGGAATATCCTC
>JBBITW010000030.1:0-26203 GCA_037440525.1 Deltaproteobacteria bacterium | reverse complement strand
AGGCCCTTGAAGAAAATGGTCTACTAATAAGAGTAAAGAGGGAGATCAATAAAGATACAGAGCTTCATCCTCTTGTGAGATGGCAATACCGGGGTGGAATCCCTGAGGAAGAAAGAAAAGGATTTCTATTCGAGAATGTAGTTGATAACAAGGGGAGAAGATATCTCGGCCAGTCTGTCGCAGTGGGAGTTCATGCCGCATCGAGGTATGTCTATGCCATTGGTCTTGGTTGCAGAGTTGAAGAAATTTATGGAAAATGGGAAAGGGCTATGTCCAATCCCATTACGCCATTACTCATTTCAAATGGACCGGTTCATGAAGAGGTTTATACGGACAAAGAAATAGAGAGGGAGGGATGGGGATTAGATAAATTCCCAATCCCCATCTCCACACCCGGATTTGATAATGGCCCTTATACTACATGTTCCTGCTGGATAACTAAAGATCCTGATACAAAAATTAGAAATGTTGGAAACTATAGGGGACAAGTGAAGGCCCAAAAAAGGGTTGGTGTATGTTTAGGCGGCCTTGGACAGGACCTCTTGGTGCACTGGAGGAAATGCCGTGAAAGAGGTATTCCACTTGAAGCTGCACTTGTGATCGGAGCACCTCCTGTAGTTGCATACGCTTCGGTGACAAAGGTTCCTCGAGGTATAGATGAACTGGGGGTGGCAGGCGGTCTTTCGGGCTCACCCATCCAACTTGTAAAGTGTAAAACCATTGATATCGAGGTACCAGCAGAGGCAGAAATAGTATTTGAAGGAATTATACCTACGGACTTCATTGAACCTGAGGGGCCATTTGGTGAATCTCATGGGCATATGAATCCAAGGCAATACAATCCCTATCTCGAAGTGAAGGCAATAACTCATAGAAGAAATCCCATATGGAGTTCGTGGATCAGTCAGGCAACTCCAAGTGAGAGTAGTTGTATAAAAAGGGATGCATATGAAGCATTATTCTACAATTATTTGAGATATGAGTGCAGGATTGGAAGTTTAGTCAAGGTTGTGATGCACGAACCCCTTACAAACCTCCGAAAGGTCATCATCTTACAATTTAAAAACCCATCACCTGATGATGGGTGGCGAGCCCTATATGCAGCCATCAGCAGAGATCCTGGAGTTGGGAAGATTGTCATAGCAATTGATGATGATATAGATCCCCATAACCTTGACACAATTTTTTGGGCTATGTCATATCGAATGAACCCACAAAGGGATGTGGCTATTATAGGAAATCGAAGAATCGGGCATGGCCCTCCATTTCAACAGATACCTGTTCCAATAGGTGGTGACCCACGGCCTATCGATTCAGCAATGCTCATTAATGCACTCTTAAAGGAACCCTTTCCACCGGTATCCCTTCCCAAAAAGGAATATATGGAAAGGGCAAAAGAGATATGGGAAGAATTGGGACTTCCAAGATTGAGGCCTGAGAGCCCATGGTATGGATATTCCCTCGGACAATGGACAGAGGAGAATGAAGAAGAGGCTGAACTCGCATTGAGGGGTGAACATTATAAAACAGGTGAAAAGCTTGCTTCAAGAAGGATAAAAACTGACCTGATCTAATGTAAGAAACTAAATTTATGGTATAATCATTTCGAAAATTAATAAAAAATAAGGATCATCTCCAAAAAATTTGACAAAATCATGAGGATTCAAGGGGTCAAGGATTCGAGGGAAATGCTAAATTACTTTAATCCTTTTTGGCAACGAAATTGGAGAATAACCAAAATTTTTAAGGAGGGAGTAGAAATGAAAAGGATGAGCTTATTAATTTTTGTAGTATTTTCTATCCTTATTGGATTAAGTTTTCCTCAGGAATTATTTTCAAGCCCATATTACGAAGGAAAGGTGATCACCATTATTGTGGGATATAAACCTGGTGGTGGCTATGATAGAATGGCCCGACATATTGCAAAGCACCTACCAAAACATATCCCAGGAAGACCTGCTGTAATCGTCCAGAATATGCCTGGAGCAAATAGCATCCTTGCGGCAAACCATATCTATAATGTTGCAAAACCTGATGGTTTCACAATAGGAACTTTTAGCAGGGGTCTTCCCATCGCCCAGCTCACTAAAGTTGAAGGGATTAAATTCGATATGGCTAAATTCTCATGGATTGGTTCAGCAGGTAGCGAGGCAACTGTCTTTGCTATTAGGACTGACCACCCTTGTAAAAATTTCGATGACATAAAAAAGACAAAAGAACCTGTAATTGTGGGAGCTACTGGCCCGGGAGACTTGACATATGACTTTCCAATACTTCTTAAAGAATTTCTCGGGTTGAATCTAAAGATAATAACAGGATACTCCTCGAGTGCAGACATAATGCTCGCTGTTGAACGTAAAGAGGTTGATAGCCGAACAGGAACTTACAGCTCTTTAAAACCATTTATCTCAAGGAATCTCGTTCGCCCTGTTATCCGGGGAAGGGTCTCTGATAAGGGGATTGAATCGATACCTGTTGATGAAGATTTAACAGCTGATAAAAAAGCCAAAACAATTATGGCCCTTCGCAGTGCCCCGGATTTAATAGGTAGACCTTATGTTGCTCCTCCTGGCACCTCCGAAGAACTGATGAATATCCTTAGAGAGGGTTTTTCGAAGGTGGCCAAAGACCCTGAAGCCATAGAGGATGCAAAAAAACTGATGATGGAGTTTGAATTTGTCTCTGCTGAAGATGCAATAAAAACTGTAAGGTATATACTTGAACAGCCCCCAGAGATTACTAAAGAGCTGACGAAATATCTTAAATTTGGAGGGTGATCCTATATCCATGATTGATTCATTTGTAGAAGGACTATTTCTTCTCTTTAAACTTAAACCCTTCTGTTTCATGCTCATAGGAATATTTATAGGATTCTGGGTCGGAATTCTACCAGGTCTTGGAGGGGCAACCACACTCGCACTCATGATTCCATTCATATACAAAATGACTCCTGGAGAGGCATTCCCTTTCCTCTTAGGTATGCACTCTGTCGTCCAGACAACAGGTGATATTACATCAATCCTCTTTGGAATCCCAGGTGAAGCAACCACAGTTGCTACTATTGTAGATGGTCACCCTATGGCAAAAAAGGGGGAGGCTGGAAGGGCAATGGGTGCAGCCCTGATGAGTTCTCTTATCGGGGCCTTAATAGGAGCAGGATTCCTCGCACTCTCCATACCAATCATCCGACCCTTGGTATTGGCATTCGGCTCTCCTGAGATGTTTATGGTAATTGTTGTTGGCCTCTCCTGTATATCATCCCTTAGTGGAGAAAGCAGACGAGGGCTGTTTGTTGGATTATTGGCTGGAGGATTTGGATTTATCTGTTCTATGGTTGGTCAGGACCTCCAAGCTGGCATCTTCCGATTTACATTTGGTTGGACATACCTTTGGGAAGGTATTCCACTTCTTCCTGCTATCTTAGGACTCTTCGCAATTCCAGAAATTGTAGATCTATTCGTTCGTGGAACTTCCATTTCGGGAGAACTACCAGAGGGAAATCTCGCTAAAGGGGTTACAGATGGCATTAAAGACACATTCCGCTATTTCTGGCTCACTGTTCGATGTAGCTTAATTGGTACATTCGTTGGAATGATGCCGGGCCTTGGAGGAGGTGTTGCTCAATGGGTATCATATGCCCATGCAGTTCAGAGTGCAAGGAGCCATGAAGAGAGGTCAAATTTTGGTAAAGGGGATGTGAGAGGTGTTCTTGGTCCAGGGGCTGCAAATAATTCAAAAGAAGGGGCTGGTTTGATCCCAACAGTTGCCTTTGGAATACCTGGAAGCACAGGTATGGCTGTTCTTCTTGGTGCATTCTTCCTCCTTGGCATAGTGCCTGGCCCGGATATGCTAACTAAACATCTCTCATTAACATTTACTATGGTTTGGACTATTGTAGTGGCTAATGTTATAGTGGTTATTGCCAGTCTATTCTTTATAAATCACCTTGCTCGCCTTACCCTAATACGGGGGAATCTACTAATACCATTTATCCTCCTTCTTACCTTTATAGGTGCTTATACCACTAACAATCACATTGGTGATCTCATTACAATGATAGTGTTTGGGGCTTTAGGTTATTTCATGGTGAGATTTGGATGGCCACGTCCTCCATTTGTGCTTGGTTTCATTCTTGGACGTCTGGCTGAAAACTATCTTTACATATCAACTGCAAGATATGGGTTTTCCTGGCTTGTAAGGCCTGGAGTAATTATTTTAATCTTAATTGCTATTGCTGTTATGGTTTATCCTTTTCTTTATGGTAAAGGATTGAGAAAGAAGGGATTAGGAATTGAGGTTTAGGGGTGAAAATATATTAACCATTTTTTTGATAGTGCTGGCTATCTGGGTAATCATAACCTCCAGTAATTGGCCACTAAAAGCATCGCTCTTCCCGATGGCAGTAAGTATAACCGTAATCCTTGTAGGGATAATTGAACTCTTTCTCAATCTTACTGAAAGGCTTAAAAAGGAGGAAAGAACAATTGACTTCAAACTCTCAGAAAATATAGATCAAAAAGTGGGGAAAAATAGAACATTATTAATCTTCGTATGGATAATAATCTTCTTCTTTTTAATAAACCTTTTTGGATTTCACATCGCCATTTTGATATTTTTTATCATTTTCTGGAGATTAGGTGGAAAGGAGGGATGGAAAATTTCAATTGGTTTATCCGCCATTTCATGGCTATGTTTCTATGGCCTATTCATTAGACTTTTACATATCCCCTTTACGGAAGGATGGATAGTTAAATGGTTAAAAGTATTTTTGTAAATATTGCTCAGAAATTAAAACCATTTGGATAAGGCTAAGAATAGGATAAAAGTTTAATCTTGGAGTGAAGCTAATGGCTTTAAATCGTTATAGAGTGATGAAAATTTCGTAAGACATTTTAAGCATAAGACTTAGAAAGATTAAAAGGGAGGAACGGTTTATGAATGAAGAGTTAAAGAAGAAATTGGAGCTGGCTTATAAAATCGCTTATATGGAAGGGCTCGCAAAGGATGAGACTCGTGGACACATAACAGTTAAGGATCAAGACAACCGAATCTACATAAAGCCCTGGGGTGTTGGTTTTGAGGAAGTAACGGCCAATGATTTATTATGTGTTGATCCGGATGGAAATCTATTAGAGGGTCAGGGCCGTCTGCATTCAGAGCTTCCAATCCATCTCGAAATCTATCGCCGAAGAAAGGACGTCTCATCAGTTGTCCATGTTCATCCCCAATATTCTGTCATTCTATCCTCCATATTTCGTGAAAGGATTAAGATAGTAAGCCAGCACGGGATAGAATTCACTGGGAAGATACCTGTTTATGAATCTCCTGAGCTTATAAACTTAAAGAAACAGGGTGAGGAACTGGCAAAAAAATTGGGGGATAAACCTTTGCTTTTGATGAGAAATCATGGGATTGTTACAGTAGGCAGGACAATTGAAGAGGCCCTGATAAGGGCCATTCATTTTGAAAAGGTGGCAATGGAAAACATCATTATTTCTGTCTTCGGGAAGGCAGTTGAAATATCACCAAAGATTGCAGAAAAGATGGACAAAAAGGTATATAGTCAAGAACAACAGAGTATGTTTTGGGAATATTACTGCAGGAAACTTGAAAGAGAAAAAATCTAAACAGAAAGGAGGACTTTATGAAGATAAAATGGTATGGACACGCAGCATTTTTAATTACATCGGATAAAGGTATAAAGATTATCACCGATCCCTATGAATCAGGAGCCTATGGAGGTGCCCTTGGTTACGGGAAGATAAATGACCGGGCTGACATTGCACTCACAAGTCATGATCACCTCGATCATAATGATACAAAGAATCTGCCTGGTTCTCCACAGGTCATCAAAGAGCCTGGAACTAAGACCCTGAAGGGAATCTCATTTAAAGGGATAGAAACCTATCATGATACATCGAAAGGTAGCGAACGTGGTAAAAACATAATATTCTGTTTTTCGGTCGATGAAATAGATATATGTCATCTTGGAGATCTTGGCCATACCTTGAGCGAAAAGGAGGTAAAGGAGATTGGTAATGTTGATCTTCTTCTAATTCCAGTGGGTGGATACTTTACAATTGATCATAAAGAAGCTCAGAAGGTTTCAGACCAACTAAAACCAAAAATTCTTATACCAATGCACTACAAGACAGATAAATGTGGCCTTCCTATATCGCCTCTAAATGATTTTCTTAAAGGAAAAACAAATGTAAAATTGGCAAAGACAAGTGAGGTGACCTTAAATAAGAAAGAATTTCCGAGGGAAATGGAGATCCTTGTTCTTGAACATGCTTTATAAAAAATTTTGGATCATCTCCCAAAAAAGTTGACAAAATCATGAGGATTCAAGGGGTCAAGGATTCGAAGGAAATGCTTAAGAATCTGTGTCGCAATAAGGTGTATGCCATGTTTGTCATTCTGAGCAAAGCGAGGAATCTATAGAATTCAAACCCCTATATAAAACATAAATTATTCGATTAAAACCTCAAAATGACATTACGACACAGTCTCATTGGGAAGAGGGAAGGTTGGTAAGACTCGCATTCGAGGTGAGGGGGATAATTGTAAAAATTTAACTGCTTTGAGTAATAATATAGAAATAAAAGGGCAATGTGAATGGCTGGAAGGATCGCAAAATTTCAATAGATTCAGCTTAATGATTTCTCACCTTTTTTATTAAGACACATCAATCCATTTATGGAAAGTTTAAAAGAACCCCTCTTCCGGAATGGATGAAAATAAGGGCTGTTAAAGAAAATGTAGAATAAAAATTAATGAGGATAATATGAAAAGAGAGAAAATTAGAACGATATGCGGCTTCTGCCATTTAAGTTGTGGTATGATTGCAGAAGTTGAAGGTGGAAGGCTGATTTCTGTCCGTGGAGATAGAAGTCATCCTGCAAATAAGGGTTCTCTATGTATAAAAGGGGCTTATGCAAGAGATGTCGTTTATTCTCCAGAACGTCTTACACATCCCTTAAAGAAGACAAAGGGAGGTTTTAAAAAGGTTTCGTGGGAAGAGGCCTTTACAGAGATTGCTGAAAGATTGGGAGATATTAGAGAGAGATTTGGGGCGAAATATCTGGTACTCTGTAAAGGAGCCCCGGTCACAGAGGATGCGCGGGATGGTTTTGTTCAATTCATGTCTGCCTTTGGCTCCCCTAATATTACAGGAGTTGATTACCTCTGCTCAGTCCCGAGAGGACTTGCCCATCAAATAGTCTATGGACAAAGAACAGATCCTGATTATGAAAATACACGATTCATAATCTTCTGGGGAACAAATCCCTTAGACTCCAATCGTCTTGGGGTTAGAATGGTATATGGAGGAATTGACAAAGCCCTTGATCGCCTTCAAAGAAAGGGAGTAAAGATGGTAGTCATTGATCCCATCCCAACAAAAATGGTATCCAGAGCCAATAAATGGATTCCAATACGATTGGGAACAGATGGTGCCCTTGCACTGGCCATGATTCATACGATTATTAAAGAAAACCTCTATGACCATGAATTTGTCAAAAAATGGGGATATGGATTCGAAAGGCTCGAAGAATGGATAACCCCATTCTCTCCTAAATGGGCAGAAGATTTGACCGGGATATCAGCCCGGGAGATAGAAGCCCTTTCTATTGAATATTCGGGAAAAAGGCCAGGGGTTATCTTTGAGGGAAATGGTCTGGATCAGCATCCTCAGGTCTTCCAGACGGTCAGAGCCATTGCAATGCTTCGGGCACTCTCTGGCAATTTAGATATCCCTGGGGGAGATATATTTTATCCAACAATTCCTCTTTCCCCTCTTCCAACAATATCAGTATCAGATCAACCTTTGGGCAAAGATAGATATCCCCTCTTCCCATCCATTCCATTTCCGGTGATCATGGATAGTATTTTATCAGGTAATCCATATTCTCCTAAGGCCATGATTGTCCATCATGCTAACCCCTTGCTTGTTAATCCGAATGGGAAAAGGGTCAGGCAAACACTGGAGAAATTGGATCTACTGACCGTTATTGATATTTTTAAGACTGCTACTGCTGAACTGGCAGACTTTATCCTTCCCGAAGCCTCTGATTTTGAAAAATTTAGTTTTCGTACCTACTCAAGCCTGAATGGTGGGCTTGTTTCATTAAGAAGAAAAGTTATTGAGCCATTGGGGGAATGTAAAAATATTTTTGAGATTGAACTTGAAATTGCTAATAGGATTGGCCTGGAAGGATATTACACCTGGAGAAACGAAATTGAATGGATAGATTATCGTCTGAGTCCAAATGGTATAAAAACCTCGAATTTCGACGATCAACCATTCATCCTTGTAACTTCACCACTTAAATATGGAGAGACAAGAGAAAAAGGTTTTAAAACTCCATCTAAAAAGGTGGAATTTTATTCTGAGAAAATGCTTGAGTATGGTTATGATCCCTTTCCATCCTTTAGAGAAAATCTTTTACAAAAAGTTGGAGAGTTTCCTCTTCAGGGAACAACTCGCCGTCCCGGTGTATATGTTCATACGAAATTTAGAAACATACCATCGATTCGAAAACTCCATCCCCATCCTCTGGTGGAAATTCATCCTGAAGAGGCAAAAAAGAGAATGATAAAGGATGGAGATACCATTGAGATAGAATCACCAAATGGGAAGATATCTATAAGAGTCTCCTTGCAAGAAAAGATGAGGCCAGGCCTCGCACTGATAGATTTTGGCTGGGGAAACCCCTGGGATGAAGGACCAAATGTAAATCTTCTTACCGATGATTCAAACAGAGATCCTGTAACCGGGACAACTGGAAATAGAGAATTTATTTGTAATTTAAGAGAAGGCAAATATTAGAGGATATTAATTATGCAATCAATCAAAACGGATGTTCTAATTATAGGCAGTGGATTGGCAGGCCTAAGGGCCTCAATAGAATCAACAAGAAATGGCCTGAAGACAATGGTAGTCAGTAAATCTCCTGTGGGAATCGGTTCAAACAGCGCTTTGGCAGGAGGTGGGATATCGATTGCCCAAAACGAAAAAGATATTGAGAATCATATAGAAGAGACACTAAGAATTGGAAAGTTTATAAATGATCGCCGGCTTGTTACTCAACTGGCTTATGAGGGAATCAATGAGATCGAATTTCTTAAACAGATTGGAGTTGACCTTCACCATAAACCACCTCTGGGCTATATGGTAAGAAGCGACCCTCTAAATAGGATACTGGGAGGGCAAATTCTCCTCAAGAGTCTTAAACGGGAAGCGTCAAGGTATGAGAATATTGTTTTCATCCCAAATTTCTTTGTTTACAGGATCCTTTGCGATGATAATCAAGCCTGTGGTGTAATTGGATTTACTCAGGATGGTCAATTGAGTTTGATCCTATCTAATTCTATTATTTTAGCCACAGGAGGTGGTGCTGGAATATATAAGAGGAATGATAATTATAAAAGGATATTAGGAGATGGCTATGTATTGGCACTGGAAGCAGGTCTTCCACTCGTTGATATGGAATTTGTCCAGTTCTATCCCTTTGGTACTTCAGAACCAAACCTGCCACATCGAATCATCTACCCGCCATTTCCTGAGGAGGTTAGACTACTTGACTCAAGGGGAGAGGATCTACGAAAAAATTATGGTCTTGAAATGGACTTAAACAAAATGATTATAACCCTTAGGGATCGTTTGACCTCTATTATTTATGAAGAAGAAAAAAGAGGTGGAGCCTTTTTAGATTATACAAAAATCCCAGAATCAATGTTTGATCAATATCCCCTGAATCTATTACCTAAAAAAAGATTTAACTTTAAGGAAAAA
This sequence comes from Deltaproteobacteria bacterium, assembly GCA_037440525.1. Taxonomy (GTDB): domain Bacteria; phylum Desulfobacterota; class BSN033; order BSN033; family UBA1163; genus JBBITW01. Next base: position 16,407 of record JBBITW010000030.1, on the reverse strand, counting down.
CCACTGAAGGTATCGCCTCTTGCCCATTTCTTTATGGGTGGTATTAAAATAGGTCCTTCTGCCGAGACAGAGATTGAAGGATTATTTGCTGCCGGGGAGGTAGCAGGAGGTCTTCACGGTGCCAACCGAATGGGAGGAAATGCACTGGCAGAATGTCTGGTATTTGGTCGAAAGAGTGGATTTTCTGCAGCAGAATATGCGAAAAGAAAAATCTCTAAAAAGACCCATAAAATAATTGAAAGCTCTTTAGAAAAAAGAATTTTAAAAAGATATAAAACCGAGAAAGATATCGATCTTTCTAAAATGAAGAGGGAAATTAAGGAACTGGCATGGCAATGTGCTGGTCCTTTAAGAAACGAAGAAGGAATGAAAGAAGGGCTCCTCAGTGTTGAAGATATAAGAAAGAAACTTCATGATGCCAGAGTATCTTCAGTTAGGGAATTAATCGAGAAGAAGGAGCTTGAAACAGGTCTTATTGTTCTCAAGGCAATCATTACATCATCCCTCGAAAGAAAAGAATCTCGGGGGGCCTTTCGTAGAGAAGATTACCCGGTGGAAGAAGGTTCAAAATTTCTAAAAAGAATCCATTTAAAACAGATAGATGAAGAAGGAAATCTTCAAACCTTCCTCATGGATTTAGATGAGTTATAATTAAGGCAGCATTCTATGAGATCTCAATAAATATTCTTGACTTTTGGCTTACCATTTGATAGTTATAATATAAAATTGATGTTTCGAAGGAGGTGATAAAGATGTCGAATGTTCTGGGGATAATTGTTGGCGTCGTTCTTATCATTGTGGGGCTTATCCTCCTCGTAACATGGTGGTCCATGTTTATCAAAGGGCTGATGGCGGTAGTCCCAATCTTATTGGTTCTTATCGGTATCGGCGCCCTGGTCTATTTTATCAGCGAGATTAAGTCAAAATTAGAATTGAAAAAGGAAAGTGCATCAAGCTCTGAAGAAAAATAGAAGATGCAGTAAAAAGGAAAAAGGCGGATTTGAAAAACAAATCCGTCTTTTATTTTCCTCCCTTATCCTCCTCCAGTGGTTCGATATGAACAACAACGTCTGAAACCCCCTGAAAGCTTTTCTTAATCTCATTCTCTATCCGATAAGAGATTTGATGGGCCTGAGAAAGATTAATCACTGGATCAACAAGGATATGGAGATCAATATGGATGTCGTCAGGCCTCCCCCTGCTCCTAATCTTATGACATTGCTTTATCCCCTGGATAGATAAGACAACTTTTTTGATTTCTTCAATTGGAATTGCTACTCCATCACTTAGAATCCGAATATTCTCACTCAAAATCTCTACTGCTGAATAACCTATAAAGAATACAATGAATAATGAAACAATTGGGTCGAGAATGGGATAACCGAACTTTACACCAATGAGGGTAATAATTACTAATGTTGAGGTTAATATGTCCGTCTTTGTATGCAAGGCATCGGAAATAAGAATATCACTTTTAAGGAGCTTCCCTTTACGAGTCTCATAGACCGTTACAGTAATGTTGATTATCATTGTTATACTCATTACAATAAAGCTATATAAGCTAACCTTCGGTACTATGGGATGAAGGAATCGGGTTACTCCTTCCCTTATTATATTAAGACAAACAAGGAAAAGTAAGATTGAGATCCCTATAGAGGTAATGGTTTCAAACTTCTTGTGACCATAGGGATGGGTTTCATCAATAGGTCTTGATGCTATCCAGATACCAATGAGACCCATGATATTAGAAAACCCATCCGATAGTGAATGAAAACCATCCGCAGTCATACTTGCAGAATGAATAAGCCAACCACAGATGAGCTTCAAAGAAGCTACTCCTAAGTTAAGAAAAAGTATATAAAATAATATTTGTTGAATCTTTCTAAATCGGCCTTTGGGATCCATTCTTATATTTTTCTCTCGCCTTAGAGATTTAAATACTCGCTTTTAAACCCCCTAAGGTATTAATCTATTGAAATTTAATAATGAAAAGTGGTAAAAGTAAACTTGGTTAACCTCTGTTTTTATACTATTATGAAAAAACTTCAACCGAAAGATGAAATCGTAAAAGTTGATGAAGAACTTGGTATAGCCTGGATTCTTCTTCCTCCTGACCCAAACTTGGGAGGGTTCCGTGGTATTTCTCCAAGAATTATTGATGAAGAAAAATTTATGTCCTTAAAGAAAAAGGCAGAAGAGAAAATTGATAAAACTTAGAACTCTGCTTTTTAATGTTTTATCCTTTCTTCGTGTTTTTTCCCCTGGCTTAAATTGTTCAAAGCCCTTCTCGGAACGATAATACTCTCGGGATCTACGCTGATTGCCTTAAGATAATAGTGCTCTGCCTTTGCTCCATCCCCTATTCGCTCATAACATTCACCTATTAGATTAAGGGCATCTTTAAATGTTGGAAGGTATTCAATAATTTCTTCCAGTGTGTTTATGGCAGCATAATACCTTTTTAACTTCCTATAACACATAGCCAACCAATAATGACCTTGATAATGTTTTGGGTTCAACCGAATCACCCTTTCATAAAAAGGAATGGCCTTTTCAAACATTCCCTTGCGAAAATATATCCCCCCTAAGTTTAAAAGGGCTGGGATAGAGTTTTGATCCTTTTTTAGAATGGATTCGTATATCTTAATCGATCGTTTAAACATATCTGAATGGTCATAGGCATTGGCCTTTCCGAAAAGATAATTCGTTTTTATCTCATTGAAAGATAGGTCTTCAAAGATCAAATCTTTAATAAAAGCCCAGATAACCGGTATCATTTTGAAGATATATTTAAAGAATCTCATAAATCCCAACATCATCATTTAACAATTATACATGAAAACGGAAATGAACAATATCGCCATCCTGTATCATATAATCTTTCCCCTCGATTCGAAGAAGCCCTTTCTCTCTGGCTGCATGTTCGGAACCACATGATATAAAATCATCAAACGAGACTACCTCTGCTCGAATGAATCCTCTTTCCATATCAGTATGGATTTTACCAGCAGCCTTTGGAGCTAAGGTTCCTTTTTCTACAGTCCATGCCTTCAATTCAGAACTGACGGTTGTATAAAAGGTTATAAGTTCTAATATATCGTATCCTACCCTGATTAAACGATCAAGGCCTGAATCCACCAAACCCAGCTCCCTTCTAAACTCTTCCCTCTCCTCTTCTTTTAACTCCAAAAGCTCTGTTTCAAGATCCCCACAGATAACGACAACTCTATTTCCTTCTCTCTCGGAGAATTCCAGAAGTGCCTTAAGACATGAGCCATCCTCTTTTAGTTCTTTTTGATCTACATTTGCTACATAAAAAACTGGCTTCAGAGTAAGGAGATGAAGATTTGAGAGAATCTCTCTGCCCTCACCTGTAAGTCTCATACTCCTGGCCATATTGCCATTGTTAAGAACATCCCTGACTTCTCGATAAACCTCCATCTCCAAAGATGCCTCTTTTGCACCAATGCGGGTCAGTCTCTCCAACTTTGACATTCTCTTTTCTAAGGTCTGAAGATCAGCTAAGATTAATTCTGTATTGACCACTTCAATATCCCTTACAGGATCAAGATTACCAAATTCGTGGCTAACATTCTTATTATCAAAACACCTTACAGTATGGGCTATTGCATCGACATTTCGGATGTGGTCTAAAAACTGATTTCCCAATCCTTCCCCTTTGCTTGCACCTTTAACCAATCCAGCAATGTCGAAGAATTCAAGTGTTGTATGGATCACCTTTTTTGGTCTAATAATCCTTGCAATTTCTTCAAGCCTTTTATCAGGAACAGGAACCATTCCTATATTCGGCTTAATGGTGCAGAATCGATAGCTTGCCACCTCAGCCCCGGCCGCTGTCAGTGCATTAAATATAGTAGATTTCCCTACATTGGGAAGCCCTACAATACCGCATCGAAATCCCATTTCACACCTTTATAAGATGGAATATTGAATATATGTAATCCGTCAATTAAATGGGACTAAGTCTTTCCTTATTTTAAGGGGCATTCTAAGGTTACCGCTATAAGATTTTCTCGGACATCCCTTTTAGATCATTAAATTTCCCCTTCCGTTAGGGGGATTACGAAAAATTTATATTGGAATTCTTTAATAATATTTGTATAATAAAAATTGCAGAAAATAAAGTCTCGGGGAGAAAAAAGTGAAACAACAGAACAGGATCATGATAGAAACAGCTTGTAATGTCACAAAAAAGATAAAGGCAAGAGGAGTCCTTCTTTATGCTGACATGATAGAAGATTATGAGGATTTAGCAAAAATTGGCCATGAGAAACAAGTCGATCTCCTTCTTGCAATAAAGGATGAACCTTCTTTTCAGGAGGCAAAAACAATTTTTAAAAATGTTCTTCAAATTCCAAATATTTCTCTTGGGCGAATAAATCAAATCAAAATGGCCATCCTTCAGGCTCTCTCAGAAGGAATGGTCAAAAAGGGTGAAAAATGGGTTTGTTTATCTGGAATGCCAAATTCAAAAGCCCTTGATAATCTTCTTATTCTCGACTTTGGTAAAGAGTTTGAGATTCTTTCATCTGCCGATCTCCCTGTCATATCGGAGATTGTAAAACCGGAGGTCTTTGAATCTGTTTTAAAACTTGCCCTTGAAATTTCAACAGAAGGTAAGGAGGGAAGAAAACCTGTTGGAACAATCTTTGTCCTGGGAAGCCATGAAGATGTACTAAAATTTTCACATCCCATGGTAATTAACCCTTTTCAAGGATATCCTGAAGAAGAAAGAAATATCCTGGACAAAAGACTTAAAGAAACAGTAAAGGAATTCTCCTCAATTGACGGCGCTTTCATATTTCGAGAAGACGGAGTTATTTTAGCTGCTGGTCGCCATTTGGACGCATCCGGAGAAAACATTGAAATCCCTTTAGGCCTTGGTAGTCGCCATCGGGCTGCTGCAGGTATTACGAGCTTAACAGATGCACTTGCCATTGTAATTTCAGAAGAAACAGGGGGGGTTCGAATCTTTCATCATGGAAAGATCTTTATGGAGATTGAAAAGGGAGAATAACAAGTTGTAATCTGTGGTTAGTGAAAACCATGAGACATCTTTTCGAAGATTGGCAAGATATTCAAGTTCAAATCAAACAAACCCTAAACCTTCTTCTCCTATTGGATTATGATGGAACTCTGAGTCCAATTGTATCAAGACCGGAACTCGCTCAATGCACTCCTGAGGTAAAAAATGTTTTGAAATTATTAAGGGATCTTTCAGGTGTATATATCTTTATTATTAGTGGCAGATCATTGAAGGATATAAAAGAGAAGGTCGGCCTAAAAGGCATTTTTTACATAGGCAATCATGGGCTGGAAATGGAAACGCCCGATGGTGTATATAATAAAACCTTACCGTCAGAAAGGATTTTAGAACTTAAAAAAATTAAGATTAACCTCAAGAAGGCTTTAAAAAACATCCCAGGAATCATTTTTGAAGATAAAGGTCTCATTATTTCGGTTCATTTTCGAAATACACCAAAAATTTTTTTTTCAAAGATTCGAAAGATAGTGAAAGAGGAAGTATCTCCCAGGAAAAATTACTGGAAGATTACATCAGGCAAAATGGTTCTGGAAATAAGACCTAAAATCTACTTTCATAAAGGAACGGCAGTTAAAGAGATTTTGAAATATTTTCAAAAATCCAAATATTTACCAATCTACCTCGGAGATGACAAAACAGATGAAGATGCATTCCGTGTTCTAAAGCGGAATGGAATTTCAGTTTTTGTCGGCTCAGGTAAAACCTCTTCGGGAGCAAAATTTTTTCTTCGAAACACCGACGAAGTTCAGGACTTCCTCCTCAGGTGCAAAAAGATAAGAATGAAGAAAAAAACTCTTTCATAGATAGATAATGTCACTCATTGGATGATCGAGGGCAAGGAATAATAATAGATAATCCCTCAGGTGGCGGGTGATGAGAAAATTATACCTCACATGCTCTCTGCCATTTTGCCCCAGCCATCTTGCATATTCTGGGTTAGTCAGTAACATCCTAATTGCATAGGCAGTCCCCTCTATCCCATAAGATAACAGACCTGTGAATTTGTTCTTTATTTGAAGGGTTATCCCCCCAACTGCTGAGGCTACTACTGGCTTCGCCTTCCATAGAGCTTCTGTGACAGTAAGTCCAAAACCTTCGCGGTGTGACTTCTGGACAATGATTGTAGAGGCTCTCTGCAATGCATTTATCTCAATGTCACTTCCTTGTGGTATAAGAAGAATATGTATATTTGGATTTTCTCCTGCCTTATCCTTCACTTCTGAAAGCACCTTTTCTGACTCCGGGTCATCGGTTGCTGTCCCCCCTGCAAATACAAGCCGGCAATCTATACTCTTTCTTACTATCTCAAATGCCTGAATCACTCCAAGTGGGTCTTTCAGATAATCAAAGCGGGAAATCTGTGTGATAATTGGTTTGTCTTTTGGTATTTTGTATTTTGAAAGCACAGAATCAATTGTCTCTTCTGGTAGCTCTTTATTCTTGTCACTCAGCGGGTCTATAGATGGTGCAATAAGATACTGTCGGATGGGAAGTGGGTGTGAAAAAGAGGGGGCAGAAAAGACTGCGGCGTCATATTGAACAATAAAAGGCTCGATGAAGCTCCAGACCTTTTTGTTGGGGTGAGAGATGTCAATGTGGCAACGCCATATCCACTTTCTCCCTATTTCTCTCTTCTTACTAACCATTGCGACCGGCTGAGGATCATGAATAAAGAGGATATCACCATATAGTTCCATTTCTTTGATATTCTGTTTGGAAATCTCAAGAAAAAGAGAGAAGTCATCATCAGATATATCCTCATTACGCCCATGTAATGTATTATGTATCTTCTTTGTAACCTGAAAAAATTCAGTTGGGCCTTTAATAGTATTCCAGCGAGCATCTACACCAAGTTGTTCCAAAAGTGGTAACATTCTACTTAGAATCTCAGCTACGCACCCTCCACTAAAGGTTGAATTGATATTCTGAATAACCTTTCCGGAAAGTTGCGAAGCGAGAAGTCTCAGCTCCTCAACAGTGCTTCGTCCTACGATAGGTTCGTAGTCATTAATTCTTATTGGATTCGTTTTTCTATAAGCTGTATAAAGGCTGATCTTAATCCCTCCAGTGTATAGGTATAAGGGTCAAGCCGGGCTATTTCTTCTCCAATTTCAATCTCATCCAGACTGTCTTGCAACCAGATTGTAAAATCGTTCATCCCTCTGCCAAGCCTCAATCTCGATTCAAAGACATGGAAGTAAAGAGAACCCAGGCTTATTTTTCTCAATGCCTCGACAAATTCTCTAAGGTCATGGACAACATAAGATGTAGGAATAACCACACTCACAGATTTCATGAAGCTAAATTCCCTTCCTGATATTGCTTCCCTTAGGTTAGACTCCCTGGATAAATGTTCTTCAATTGTATCCACTATCCTCTCTCTGAAGGCGTTGAGATTTGAAAACTCAAAAGGATTTATACTTTCCAACCTTTCACCGAGCACCTCCTCACCTAATACATCTTTTACCCAGATAGCAAAATCATTTGAGGGCTCTGGTATCAAATAGTGATGCTCTTCAAAAAAATGGTGAGTATGATAGTAAATCACAGCCTCCGGAACCTTCTTAAGGGTATCAACAAGCTCAATTAGATTCTTTGCCTTAAGACCTGTCAATTCTTTTATATAGGTTCTACTGTAGAAACGGAAGGGGTCTTTGGCCTTTTTTATAGGACGTCCATAGTTAACCACCATAAATTGTAGGAGTCTGTTATTTGGAACAATTATAATGCTTTCGTCTAAAGCCTTAATCCGCGTGTTATATAAGTTTATTTCGGTAACATAGCCCTCCTCTCCTGTTTCGAGCTTTATGTAATCACCTACTCTAATCTGTTGAGAAGCGCTAAGCTGTAATCCTGCAAAAAGGTTAGGGGCAACATTTCTCAGAGCCAGTGCTCCTGCAAGCGCTGCCACAGCCATGAGCACAAGGAGAGGACTTGTGGGCAAATCCCAAATCTCAAGTATTATCAAGGCGCAGATCACAACAAGTATAGCACTTGTTACATTCTTTGCTAATCTAATGGTCTGTAAACGTGTTCCCAGCCTTATTAAATTTCTCTCAATTAGCTTCAAGCATAGATTGATAATAAGCCACCCGAATGAGAAAACAAATAGGCTTCCCATCGTTTGGGAGATGATGCCTTTGATTCTTGGATTAGCCGATGATACCTGGAATGCTATAAAAATACCCAAAATTAAAAACCAGAAAAGGAAGGAACGACGCAGTGTCGAGATCACAAATATTTTTTCTTCCTGTCTCAGTCTTGATGTCCACTTTTCAATGGCATTGCTAAGTATCTTCCATAGCCATAGACCAACAATGTATGTAGCAAAGAATAGAAGTGCAGGAATAGTAATTTTTAACCAATGAATGCTTAGCCAATCAATTATCATATTCATTATTGAGGTCTTTCCATTCTGACCTGAGAGAGTGCAGAAATAAGAGAACCTGCCCAATAATATATATTACGGTTTTTTAAAACCTCCCTCATGTTTCTCATGCGAGCTCTCTGTTCCTCTATGTCCATTTCCAGAGCCATTCGAATGGCTTCGGCCATCCCTTCAATATCATAAGGATTCACAATTATTGCATCCCTTAATTCCCTCGAGGCCCCTGTAAATTGACTTAAAATAAGGACTCCTGTTTCATCATCCCTGGCACTGACAAACTCCTTCGCCACAAGGTTCATCCCGTCATGTAGTGATGTAACCATACAGAGATCAGCAGTTTGATAGAATGGTTTAATCTCTTCGTGACTATGGTGTTTTTTAAGAAATACTATTGGCTGCCACTCCTTCATCTTAAATCGCCAGTTGATTCTCTCTACCTCACCCTCCACAGCGGAAATCAAATCATGATACTCTTTAATATGCGTCCTGCTTGGTGCCCCAAGCTCCACGAAAGTGAATTCTCCTTGATAGGATGGATACCTTTCCATAAAGCACTCTATTGCCCTGAAACGTTCAATAATTCCTTTTGTATAATCGATTCGGTCAACACCAACACCTAAAAATCTTCCTCTAACCCCTAATTCTTTAAGAATATTCTCTTTATTAGTCTTCGTTAAATTAGCCTTATCAAAAGCATTTTTTTGACCTGTGAATGCAATACTTATTGGGAACGGCTTTACGAAAGTTGTCTGGCCTCCTCTTTCAACGGCAAAGTGCTCCCAGTCAATACGGCACTCTAATGCGCGGTCAACAGTATCCAGAAAATTGTTACAGTGAAACTGAATGTGAAAACCTATGAGATCTGCCCCTAACATTCCATGTAAGAGTTCATACTGCCAGGGACAGATTCCAAAAGATTCAGGGTTTGGCCATGGTATATGCCAGAAGAGAGCTACCCTTGCATCAGGTCGCTCCTCTTTGATCAACCGAGGAAGTAATGCAAAATGGTAATCCTGCACCAGAACAAGAGGCTCCTCTGCCCCTTCAAGCTCTTCAACTGTTGCAAGAGCAAATCTTCTGTTAACCTCCTGATAATATGCCCAATCCTCTGCTCTGAAGGATGGACGTGTATGCGCTATATGGCAGAGAGGCCATAGTCCCTCATTAGAAAAACCATAATAATAACCCTTCTCTTCTTCCTTACTTAGCCAGACCCTTTTTAAAACATATTGAGGATCATCCGGTGGAACTCTTATCTTTCCGTGACCATCAACAACCTCACGATCTCCATCACCACTTCCATGTGCAATCCAGGTCCCTCCGCATGCCTTAAGGACAGGTTCTAAGGCTGTCACCAATCCACTTGCGGGCACTATACATTCAATCTTTTTTCCCCTTTTCTCATGTATATAAGGTTCTCGATTCGATATTACAACGAGAGGCCTCTTTTGAATTAGTGAACGAATCTGTTCTTGGAGTCTTGCGGGAGTCCAGATGGATTGAGCAGTATGTCTCAAACGAGCCTCTTCCTCTACTGCCTCTCGGGCCAACATTATGCTTCGGGCCATCTGATTTATTTCCTTTGTTAGAGGCTCGAAAAATCCTCCCGAAGGAAGATGAAAATAATGCTTTCTCTTCCCTGTTCTAAGATGTTTCATCCATTCAGCCATTTTGGCGATTGGTCCCCTGATACTCCAACGAATCAAGAGAAGTGTTGTCAAAGATATTACGAGGGCATTTACCAAAAAACGGATGAAATTATTTTTCCATATATTGGAAACCCGTTCATGTATATACGAAGGATCATGAATTATGACCAATGCACCTCCAACCCCCTCTTTCCTATGAAGAGGAAGGGCATAAAGATAAATCTCTTTATCTCCTAATTGTAGAAATTTTCCTTCTTCAAGATCTGAGTTCATTACGTTTATGACAAATTTTGGAATTGTTATAAGTTGGGAGGACAATAACGGAGTAACTGCAATCAATCTATCCTTCACATCATAGATCGCAACCCCTAAAAGCCTTTCCCGGTTTCCAAACTTCTCTACAATCTTTTGTAACCTCTCCGGTTTCCCACTTTCTAATAATGGCTCAACACTCTCTCTCAGACTCTCACCCAGAAGGGAAGCCCGTTGTTTAAGTTCGAGCGTTAATCTCTCCTTCTCCCGCCTGACTTGCATGAGGGTAAAAAGAAAAACGAGAATACTTATAACGAGAATAATAGAAAGAATTATCCTTAAACTGATACGCAAAATTTCTTCCTCCCGATAGATTGTTAAAAATATAACATATTCAATAAAAAAATAAATCTTAAAATCCTTTTTAGTCTTAAGTTGAGCGATTTTTTATAATGGACCTTTCCGCCAAAGGCGGATCAGTCATTGCGAGGACCCCGCACTTGATGTGCGGGGACGTGGCAATCCGACGAAGTCGTTGCGAGGAGCGAAGCGACGTGGCAATCTTATAGATTCCTCGCTCCGCTCGGAATGACAGTTTCCTAAAAATTGCCTTCGCCTGCCCGAGGCAGGCGAAGGCTTGGATTAAAATAATCCTGGAAACTCTGTAAGGACAGGGGCCAATAATAATGAGATGACAGACATCAATTTCAGCATAATATTAAGTGATGGTCCTGCAGTATCCTTCATTGGATCTCCAGTAGTATCTCCTACAACAGCTGCCTTATGGGCCTCTGATCCTTTCCCACCAAATTGACCTGCTTCAATCCATTTCTTCGCATTATCCCAGGCACCACCGGCATTATTAAGTGTAACCGCAAGAACAAATCCTGTAGCGAGGGAACTGATGAGAAAACCTCCAAGTGCATATTTACCGAGGATGAACCCAACAAGGATTGGAGCAATGATTGTCATGATCGATGGTGCGAGCATCTCCCTCAATGCTGCCTTTGTGGAGATATCGACACATCTATCATATTGTGCCTTTGCTTTCCCCTCCCTCAGGCCAGGGATTTCACGCCATTGTCTTCTGACCTCCTCCACAATCAACCCTGCAGTAACCCCAACAGATTTCATTGTAATGGCAACAAAAACAGCTGGTATCAGGGCCCCAATTAATATACCAACAATAACTGGTGCAGAGAGAAGGCTTAACTCAGGTGGGGCTGTAATACTTCCATCTGCCGAAACCTTTACCAATCCTGCTGCCAGGGCATAAGATAGGATTAAGCCAAGTGCATTTAGTACAGCGGCACCAATGGCGAAGCCTTTTCCTGTTGCAGCAGTAGTATTTCCCAGTGAATCAAGTGCATCGGTCTTTTCCCTCACCTCCGCTGGCAATCCTGCCATAGTTGAGATACCACCTGCATTATCGGCTACAGGCCCATAGGCATCTGTGGCCAATGTAACACCCAAAGTGGATAGCATACTTACCGCCGCTATCGCTACTCCATAGAAGCTCGCAAACTTGAATGCTATGATAGTTGCTATGGCAACAAGGATTACAGGTGCCCAGGTACTCATCAACCCGATGGCAAAACCTGCAACTATGGTTGCACCACCTCCAATTGTAGATGCTCTGGAAATCTCTCTTGTTGGCTTAAAGGCGTATGAAGTATAATAGTTTGTACTTTCACCCATCAACACACCTGCCACAAGGCCAGAAAGAACAGACCAGAATATACCCAAACTTGCACCGAGGAGATATATAATAAAAAGTGAAAAGATAGCAGTTAATATCGAGGCACTTAATGTCCCGCGACGAAGTGCTCCAAGGAGGGCAGTCATCTCGGGCTTTTCACCAACCTTAACAAAAAAGCACCCAATAATTGAGGCTACGATACCTCCTGCCATTATTAGCATAGGCAACCACCATGAGGCTCGAAGCGCTATATCGGCTGAGCTTTTTGGAAATAGATTCTTTATCCATGGAGCTATTGCCTCAGGAATTACAATTACACCCACAATGGAAAGTGTCATGGCTGCAACTACTGTCTCAACATAGGATTCAAAGAGATCTGCACCCATACCACAGACATCCCCAACATTATCGCCTACGAAATCAGCGATGACTGCTGCATTTCTCGGGTCATCCTCGGGAATCCCCGCCTCCACTTTTCCCACAAGGTCAGAACCTGCATCAGCACCTTTGGTGAATATCCCTCCTCCTACCCTCGCAAAAAGGGCTACCATTGATGCTCCTGTTCCATAAGCTGGGATAACAGCCAAAAAATTGGGATCATCATGCCAAGCAAAGTAAAGAATCGACAATCCGATAACCCCTATACTAACTACAGTGAGCCCCATAACTGCACCACCACGGAATGAAACACGAAGCCCCTGGTTTAAACTCTTCTCAGAAGCAGCCGTTGTTCTCCCATTTGACCTTATAGCCATATTCATTCCTGCATATCCTGCTCCCATTGAGCAGAGGGCACCAAAAATGAACGCTATACTCGTCTTCCACCCCAATGCAGGTATGAGACCCAGAATTATAGCTATTATTACAATAACTATAATCTCTGTTCTATACTCTCGGTGAATAAAGGCCAATGCCCCTTCCTGAATGGCATTCGATATTTCCCTTATCTTCTCATTTCCAGGAGTCTCCTTAAGGACATACCGGACAAAGTAACCAACTGTAACAAACCCCAATATCCCGCAGATGACAGATATCCATATTAAATCCATAGATCTCTCCTTTCCAATTGAAATAAGTCATCTTTCTATATGAGACTGACCTCCTAACCATAGCTTTAGCCTAAAAACTTCATGATGAATTACCATAAAAAACTAACGAAAGCCCTATCCACATAATTCATCCCCCCTCTCTCTTTCTATGAAAACGGTTCATAGCTATCTGTAATCCCTCTAAGAGTAATACTTTTAAAGCCTTAGCTGCTCGGTCAAGTAGTTCATTTAAACGAGAGCGCTCAATTTCGTCAAACATGCTGAGGACATATTCTGCAGGGTCAATTCCCTTTGGAGGTCGCCCCACTCCTACCTTCAATCTTAAAAAGTTATCCCTGCCCATAGACTCAATGATTGAACGAACCCCTAAATGTCCTCCATCCCCTCCCCTCTGTTTAAAGCGCAGCATGCCGAAAGGAAGATCAATATCATCGTGGATGACTATCAGATTCGTCAGCTGGATCTGAAAAAACTGGGTTATCTTTATTAATGCCTCTCCACTCCGATTCATAAAGGTCATGGGTTTGACCACAATGATCTCCTGGGAATCAACCAATCCTTTGCCATATATGGAATTGAATCGCCTGGTGGAGATAGTTATATGATAATTTTCGGCGAGTCGATCCACTACCATGAATCCTATATTATGGCGACTTCCCTGGTAGTGGAGCCCAGGATTTCCAAGACCCACAATAATATTCACACTCTACTGTTTCCCCTCCTCCTTCTCTTCCTCTCCCTCAGTAACTTCAACTTTAACCTCTTCTACCTTCTTTTCTTCAACAACTGGAGGGACAACCGTAGCAATTGTAAGGTTTGGATCTGATAGAATCTTACCCTTCTCTATTTTTATATCGCGGACATGAATCGCATCACCAATCTTTAGATCGCTCACGTCGATATCAATACTCTTTGGTATATCCCCTGGGAAACACTGAATCTCCATTTCTCTTTGAATCTGTTCAAGGATACCACCCATCTTCGAACCTTCTGGTTTTCCAACAAGACGTATGGGTACCTCTACAGTTACCATCTCATCCATCGAGACCTCATAAAAATCCGCATGAAGTGGTTTATCCTGGATAGGGTCAAATTGGATATCCTTTACCATTACAACCCTTCGCTCAGATTGACCATTATCTCTTATCTCGAGATCAATCAAAACATTCTCTCCTGCCTCGGTCTGAAGGCTTTTGCTCAACTCCTTTGGGTCAACAGTAATGGGAATTGGCCTTGTTCTTGGCCCATAAAATATTGCAGGAATCAATCCTTTCACTCTTATCTTTCTTGATATCCCTTTGCCAACCTCTTTTCTTATATCCGCTCTTAACAAAGGCCTTTCCATAGTTCGCTCCTTAAACCATTAAATAAATTTTTGTAAATTTCAAACAAAGAGACAACTGACAGATTCGTTCTCATAAATTCTTCTTATAGCATCCGCTAAAAGTGCTGATATGGATAGCACCTTAATCTTTGAACATAACTTTGCCTCTTCCCTGAGGGGTATTGTATCTGTGACAATAACTTCTTCAATAGGTGACTCTTCCAATACCTCTATAGCGCGTCCTGAAAGGACGGGGTGGGTACAGCAGGCATAAACTGCCTTAGCGCCCTTTTCCATAAGGGCATATGCCCCTCGGGCTAATGTCCCACCTGTGTCTACCATATCATCAACTAAAACAGCCACCATACCACTTACATCACCGATTATATTCATCACCTGAGAGACATTGGGCGATTCCCTTCTCTTATCTATGATGGCAAGGGAGGTATTCAAACGTTTTGCATAAGCCCTTGCCCTCTCAACTCCACCAGCATCTGGAGAAACGATTACAATATCGTTCTTCAACTTCTTCAAGTATTCCAGAAGCACTGGTGCAGCAAATAGATGATCCACAGGTATGTTAAAAAAGCCCTGGATTTGACCTGCATGAAGATCAACAGTAAGTATTCGTGATGCCCCAGCAATTGTTATCAAGTCTGCGATCAATTTGGCAGAGATTGGAGCCCTGGGGGAAACCTTTCGATCCTGCCTTGCATATCCATAATAAGGAAGAACGGCAGTGATCCTTTCGGCAGATGCCCTTTTAAGTGCATCAATCATGATTAAGAGTTCCATCAGGTTATTGTTAACAGGATTACAGATCGATTGGACAACAAATACATCCATCCCACGAACGCTTTCATCTATCTCCACATTGATCTCTCCGTCGCTGAAATTCCTCACCATCGATCTCCCAATAGGGGTTTTTAGATGTTCAGAAATCTTATTTACCAATTCTGGGTTTGAGTTTCCAGTGAATATTTTTAACCAAGATAAATCATTATTTTCTTTCTTTAAATATCTTTTTTTAACCATATCTTAAATCTCTTAATAAAAATTTTTGGCCTGAGGATTAGAACCTCTATGCAATCCTAATAATTTCAATAACTTAACTTAATTTTTATGTGGTGCTTGTGCAGGACAACACACATGATTCATTTTTGAGATTAGAATCGCAACCATCTCGCCCCCAATTTCTCCTTAACGAAAAATTATATTACCATATATTTTTAATAACTTCAATCTGAAATTAAAGAAATTAAACTTACTGTCAATCACTTTTGAGTACTCCTTTCTGGGATATTTTCTAATCAGGCAAAGGAGCAGATTGCTGGTGTGTTGTTTAAGAAGTTTTAAATGGAAGCTCTCATTTGTTAAAAATCGTCAAAATTGTTAGGCAGTTATGAGCTGTCTGCACAAACCTTTTTTACAACCAGACGTTTTTATTATTACTTTTCGTGCCGTTCCGCTACCCACACTTTGATTATGGATTGTCGAGATACACCCAACCTCTTAGCTTCTTTATCCAATAAGTGAATCATCCACAAAGGGAAATCTACATTCACTCGTTTCTGTTCTTGATGGGGTCTCCTCGCTTTTGACATATTGAGGTATTTAGAAATATCCTCTTTGCCCTCATCAAATTTCTTGTCAAACTCACGAGCTTTCATATATCTCAACCTCCTCTTTTCTGGATCGTCTTACTGAAATAATTCTTATCTTTTCATGCCGGTAGGTAATAATCCCTGACCAGTGTTTTCCTGAAATCTTTCCAATCACCAAAAACCTTAGTTCATCACTGACCTTTACTGGAATCTCAATAAAGTCTGGATCATCCCATAACTTCTGTGTCTCATAAAAATCAATACCATGTTTCTCCTTATTTCTTTCACTTTTTAGCGATTTATCATGTATCTTATTAATGGGAGATGAGGGTTCGGCAAGCCACAAGGGCTTGCCCTACGAGAAATTAAACGAATCT